>JBDTLN010000039.1:0-9908 GCA_039934795.1 Bauldia sp.
CCCCGATCTTCACCGAAGGTCAGGCCGAGGGCGCCGTCGTGGCCATGCTCAGCATCGACGACCACAAGGACCAGAACTCGATCCAGGTCGAATCGCCGCAGGGCCAGAGTGATCTGGTCACGATCGAGCGCACCATCGCCTTGCTGACCGAGGTGCGGAACGCACTGCGGATAGCGGCGGCGACCCCTTGAGCGTGCACGCGCCGGGCGACGCACCTACCTCCTGCTTCGCATTCCCCAGGCGTCCCCAGGGCGAGACGTCCGCGCGAGGTATCGGCCTACCGGCACACAGACCGGAAGACTCACGGACGCCGAAAGGGGGCGGGCCACCATGATGCCGATGGGACTGACCGAGTTTCTGATGGCGCGGATCGCGGAGGACGAGCAGGCGGCCAGTGCCGTGAAAGACATCGGCACCGATGTGTGGGACGACGAGGTGACTCACCGCTCACCTGACCCCGACCCGACGGTGACTCATCAGACCGATGATGAGCGAACAACGTTGGCGCAACACTTCGACCCCGACCGGGTCCTGGCGGTGTGCGACGTGACGCGGCTCATCCTGGCGATGCACAGCGCCTACGAGCCCACGGGAATGCCGGTGTATGCGCCCGAATGGTCAGAGAACGACTGGTGCGTCGGCTGCTGCTATGACAGCGACGAAGAGCGCATCACCGAGCACATCGACGACTGCCCCATCCTGCGGGCGCTCGCGCTCCCCTTCGCCGACCACCCGGACTTCCGCGAAGAGTGGAATCCGACCTGCCGGCCTCAAGGCCGCGGAGACATCGGCGCGACGCGGCCATCGCGTCATCCTCCTCGAACGCAACCGGGCGCTCGGCGGTCAATTGCTGTACGCCGAGAAGCAGCCCGAGCATCAGAACGTAACCGAGGTGACCAGCTACCTCGAAATTGTTGCCGCCGAGCTTGGCGTCGACATTCGGCGCGGCCTTGAAGGAACGACGGACGCAATCCACGCCCTCGCGCCTGACATCGTCATCGTCGCCACCGGTTCCGAGCCGAACCTGCCGCGCGTGTCCAATGCTGACTCGGCGCAATCTCTCGCACTTGGCCGGCACGTGCTGCCGGAAGTCGAGGGCCTCGACCGGGATTTCGTCGTCTCGTCGGACGATGTCTTGTCGGGCCGCGTTGTGTGCAGCGGCAGGGTTGTAGTGGCCGACAACAATGGTCACTGGGAGGCCGCCGGCACCGCCGAATTCGTTGCCGACAATGGCTGCGATGTGACGGTCGTTGCGCCGCACGCGGTGGGCAGCGACCTCGAGGCCGGCTCGCGGACCCTCTTTTACAGGCGCGCCGCGATAAAAGGCATCAAACTGCGCTCCGGCGTATCGCTGGTCTCAGTCGGCGACCGCAGCGTGATCGTTTCGCCCGTGTTCAGCGGCAACGACGCCATCGGCTGGGCGAAGTATCTGCTGATGCCCGGCGACGAGGAGACGATCGAGGACGTCGACTGGCTGGTGGCGGTGATCGGACGTCGCTCGCGCGAGGACCTGTTCCTGAAGCTGAAAGCGGACCCACGCTTCGCCAGCGTACGCGTCGAGCGGATCGGCGATTGTGTCGCGCCGCGCATGATCGAGAGCAATATCGCCGAGGCCTTCATCCTCGCCCGCGATCTTTGAGGGGAGCCGCCAGTGAAACTCGCCTTTAACACTTGGGCCTATTCGTCGTTTCCCGTCTGGGTGCCGGCCTATCCGCTGGAGGAAGTCATCCCCCGCATCGCGGCGATCGGCTATGACGGGATCGAGCTTGGCGCCGCTTCGCCGCACTGCTATCCCGACTACACCACGCCGCAGCGGCGGAAAGAGATCCGGAAGCTTCTCGAGACCAACAAGATTGCGCTCGTCTCGTTGCTGCCGGCGCCGGGCGGCGGACCGGGCTTCAACGTCGCCTCGCCGATCCCCGAGGAGCGCGCCGGGGCGATCGACCAGTACAAGAAGGTCATCACCCTCTGCGCCGACCTCGGTGGCAAGATCGTGATCTATGTGGCCGGATGGCAGGTCTTCGGCACGACGCGCGAAGAGGCATGGAACTGGAGCCGGACGGCGCTTGAGGCGATCGTCGGCACCGCCGCCACGCACGGCATTACCATCTGCATCGAGCCGACATCGGCCGACAGCAACCTGATCGACAGCGCCGACGACGCGCTTCGTCTTCAGCGAGAGGTGAACGCGCCGAACGTCAAGCTGATGTTCGACACCTATCACACGATCTATCGCAACGAAGTCGCCAGCGACTATGTCCATCGCTTCGGCAAGGAACTGGTCCATGTGCATCTGGCGGACAGCAACCGCCTGCCGCCCGGCGAAGGCACCGGCTCCTTTCCGACGCTGATCTCGGCCCTCAAGAAGAGCGGCTTCGACGGCTACCTGACGATGGAGATCGGCTTCAACCGGCGGGATATCGACGCCGACGATGTCGCACGCCGCGCCTACCGCAACGTCAAGAAGATGGTCGAAGAAGCGTAGGCGCCCGAGACGCCTATGCGGGGTCCAGTCGATCCACGTCGAGCCGGTGCGCAACGCCTTGCGTGCTGGCATTCATGGCGGGATAGCGCTTGAAAACCAGCGGATCGTGGCCCGGCACGACACGCCGCCGCGAGCCTGCAAGGTCCTCAAGCCGGGCATAGCCCTTCAGGGAATCCTCGACGTCGATGACGGTTGGAAACACCTTTCGCGTCTCGAAATTCTCGTAGTAGTGCGAGCCGTCGGAGGCGAGAACCACGGGGCCAGTTCCCGTCATCACCCGCACGGATTGCACGCCGCGGGTGTGGCCGCCAATCTTGTGTACGGTGACGCCTGGCGCGACCGCACCGTCGCCATCGTGAAACATCACGCGCCCGGAATAGACATTCCGAACCATGGCGCACACATGCTCGGCTGAATAGGCTTCGCGGAACAGGCCGTGGCACATGCAAGGCCCCGTCGCGAAGGCCATCTCGGCCGCTTGCAAATGGAACCGCGCCTTGCCGAACGCGCCCATCGACCCGGCGTGGTCGAAATGCAGATGGGTGATCACGACAGTGTCGACGCTTGCCGCTTCCACGCCGACAACGGCCAGGGCCTCGGTCGGACTGCGGATCAGCTCGCGGCCGCGATTTCGGCTCTCCGTCTCGTCGAAGCCGGTGTCGACGACGATGGTGCGATGCTCATTGCGGATCACCCAGAGGACGAAATCGAGCGGACCGGGCGCATCATGATCGTCGTCGAGCAGGAAGTTCTCGACACGCTTCCGGTCGGCATGCTCGGCATATTTGATCGCGAATATTTCATAGTTTTCAACGGTCACGGCGGAATTTCCCTGTCATACCCATTTTCAGGCTCTCACTTTGTGCGAGTCAGCGCCGTGGCCTGCTCTTCGGTCAGCGGACGCGTCTTCTCGTTACGCAGGAGCAGGAAGAGGCGAGCGGTCTCCTCCAATTCCTCCGTGGCGTATTGAGCCTCGCGGAGCGTAGTCCCCGCGACAACCGGCCCGTGATTGGCGAGCAGCACGGCGTGGTGGTCCCCGGCTTTCGCCTCGACCGCCCGGGCCAGTTGCAGGTCGCCGGGGGCGAAATAGGGGACGAGGGGGAGCGTACCCACTCGCATGACAAAATAGGCGGTCAGCGGCGGCAGTACGCTTTGTTCGTTTACGTCGGCGATAACGCTAACCGCGACAGCGTAGGTCGAATGAAGGTGAACCACGGCGCCGGCGGTGCTGCGCTTGCAATACATGCAGGAGTGCAGGAACGCCTCCTTGGTCGGCTTGTCGCCGTCGACGAAGGCGCCTTCAGCGCTGAACCGCGACAAGCGGTGCGGCTCCAGTTCGCCAAGCGAGGCATTGGTCGGCGTCATCAGCAGCGTGCCGTTCGAAAGCTTTGCGCTGATATTGCCGGTCGAGCCGAAGGTCAGTCGCCGGTCAAAAAGCGATTTGCCGACCCGGCATATCTCGTCGCGAGTTCGCGTTTCCTCGGACAGCACCGCCGGGCTCATTGCAGATGCTCCCAGGCCTTTAGGAAAAAGTCGTCGCTGCCGAAATTGCCCGACTTTAGGGCCATCGCCACCGGCCGCTCTGCACCGCGCGACAGCACCCACGGCACGCCCGGGTCGATCTCGGGGCCGATCTCGAACGCCCTTACCCCCAAGGCCGCGACAACCGCGCCCGAAGTCTCGCCGCCGGCGACAATGAAGCGAGAGAAGCCCTTGTCGGCAAGCCGCGTCGCGACCTCAGCCAGAAATTCTTCGACGATCGTGCCAGCATGCGCCTTGCCGAGCGTCTCCTGCGCCGCCTTCACGGCGGCCGGATCCGCGCTCGAATAGACAAGCGGCGGCTTCTCCCCCGGGTCGGCGGCAACGAACGCGACCGCGGCATCTGCCGTCATGCTCCCATCGGCAATGGCAACCGGATCGACCTTGATCGACCTCAAACCGCCGGTGATCGCGACCTCGACCTGGCGGCGCGTCTGTTGCGAGCAGGAGCCGGAAAGGATGACGGCGCCGCCGGCGGGTGCCGAAAAGCCAGTCCCGGCGGGTCGCGGCGGCAGGAGGCCGGCGCGGCGGAAATTCTCCGGCAGGCCGAGTGCGATTCCCGAGCCGCCGGTCACCAGTTTCAGTGTCGCCGCCGCCTCGCCGATGGCGCGCAGGTCTGCATCGGAGACCGCGTCGACGACAACGATGCCTCTCCGCTCCTTCAGCGCACTGGCGATGGCCGAGGCGCGGGCGCTGACGATCTTCAGCGGTATGAGGCTGACGCCGATCTTCGTCTGCCGCTGCAAGACCCGCACAAGATCGGAGTCGCGCATCGGGGTCAGGGGATGATCCTTCATCGGGCTTTCCGAGAGCAGGCGGTCGCCGACGAAAAGGTGGCCCTGATAGACGCTCCGCCCGTTGGTGGGGAAGGCCGGGCAGGCGATCGTCGCCGTGTCGCCGAGCAACTGGAGGAGGGCTTCGGTGACCGGTCCGATATTGCCTTCGTCCGTCGAATCAAAGGTCGAGCAATATTTGAACACAAGCTGCCGGGCCCCGGCGTCGAGCAGGCGCTCGGCCGATGCGATCGACTGTGAGACCGCATCCACCGCCTTGATCGTTCGCGACTTGAGCGCGACGACCACCGCCTCGGCGTCGCCGAACTCGCCCGGACCCCCGGGCACGCCGACCACTTGCACCGTCTTCATTCCCTCGCGCGAGAGGGTCAGCGACAGGTCGGTTGCGCCGGTAAGATCGTCGGCCACGGCGCCAAGCAGCATGCTCCCGGTTCCTCGCTTGGGTAGATTTTGGCGTCGACACCGACACTGGATGCCGGACCGATATCGGACGGTGGTCGGGCCTCTTTGTCGAGGCCGCTTGTTGGGCTGACGTTAGAGTTCTATTGGCGCCGGTGCAATTCGCGTGGACGTCCTCGCGCTCGCCGATATTGTGGATGGGCACCGACCGGCGCACAAACCGGTCATCGATGTCGCTTGCACCCTGTCATGCACTTTGCCTTTGCCATCGTCAGCCTGTTCCCCTGGGGTGGCTTGCAGCGCGACTGCTTGCGGCTGGCGCGAGCAGTGGCGGCGCGAGGCCATGAGGTGACGGTCCTGGCAGGCCGCGTTGCCGGCGCCCTGCCGAACGACGTTGCCGTGGAGGGGCTGGCGACCTCCGGCTGGAGCAACGGTGCGCGCAACCAGCGCTTTGCCGAGGCCTTGGCGAAACGAAGAACCAGCTTCGACAGGGTCGTCGGGTTCGACAAGCTGCCCGGCCTCGACTTCCTCTACTGCGCCGATCCGTCGGTCGCGGCGCGGGTCACCCGGCTCCAGCGGGTCTTGCCGCGGTATCGTGGATTAATCCGCCTCGAGGGCGCCTGTTTCGGGACGCAATCGCGAACGCAAGTGCTGGCGCTCGCCGAGACGCAGATTGCGGCGTACCGGGCTGCCTGGGGTACGCCCCCGGACCGCATCGTGCTTCTCCCGCCGGGCGTCGATCCGGGCCGCCGCCAGCCAGAATTGCGAGCCGATGGTACGCGGGCTCGCATGCGTTTGGCGCTCGGGCTGCAACACGACACACTCCTGTTTCTGGCCATCGGCGGCCACGCGCGTGTCAAAGGCCTCGATCGGGCCATCGACGCCCTCGCCGGAAACGCAGCCGCGCAACTCGCCATCGTCGGGCTTTCCGCCACCGACGGCCGGGCGCGGGGCCTCATGCGGCGTGCCAGCAGACTGGGGGTCGATCGCCGCGTGCATTGGCTGGGGGCACGCGAGGACGTGCCGGAACTGATGGCGGCGTCGGATATTCTCGTTCATGCGGCGCGCATCGACACGACCGGGACGGTGATCCTCGAGGCCATCGTCAACGGGCTGCCCGTTGCAGCCACAGCCGCGTGCGGCTTTGCTTCGCACGTGGCGGGCGCGGACGCCGGAATAGTCCTGCCCGAGCCTTTCACGCCCCAGGCGCTCGACGAAGCTTTGGCCTTGGGGGCCGATCCCGCGCGCCGGCGCCGCTGGTCCGTGAACGCCGCCGCCTATGGCGCCGATCCGCAGCTCTATCGCGGCATTCAAAAGGCCGCCGAGATTCTGGCGTGGGGTTGAGCGGGTGAAGGTCCTTCAGCCAGCAACCTGGCGATTCTGGCCTTCACGGCCGCGCGTTTAGCGCCGTACAAGTCGAGCCGCTGCTGTGTGCCGCGCTCGTGTAGCCAGGAGCCCCACCAGCCGAGGGAACATTCCTCGGCCGGCACACCCGGCACAATCTCCTCATAGTGCTCTCGTCTTGTCTCCAACGCCGCCAAGTCAAGGTGGCGATAGAACCGGCGCCAATTGCCGCCGCCAGTATCGAGACCGGCGAACCAGTCCTGGCCGAAATCGAGGCGAAGCCGGCGAACCGCGTCATAGCGAAAGAAGCAGAAGCCTGGCCAAAGGAACCAGCGTGGCCCGGCGGATCGGATTCCACCGCAGACCGGCTGGCGCGCAAGCGGCGCAAATGGATCGTCCGGGCCGGTCGGAAACAGATCGTCGTCGAGAAAACCGAAGGCCTCCGGCTCGGCGGGGCGAACGAGGTTGCGCCACAGCCAGTTCAGCGCCAGCCCATGCGAACGGCTGGCGGATGGTCCGCTCCACGGGTTGGGGGGCAGTCGGAGATAGATCCGCCCCTCGCTGGCAGCCACTGCCTCGATCGCCCGTGCCGCGTCTTCATCGTGCGAATTGTCGGCGACGATATGGATCGGGTCGGGAACGAAACGCCGCAATAGCTGGCTCTGCCAGGCGACCGCCTCAGGATCCTCGTAGGCGACCGTCACCATGATGCGGCGGCCACGCAGGCTGGGCCTGACCGCCTCCCCGCAGCCCCGGAGCCCGGCGCGGCGCACATAGATCGCCGTGACCGCATCGTAGCGGGCCTGCTTCAGCCGATGCAGAAGGGGCTGGAAGCGTAACAGGTCGCGGCGATTGTATTCACGCAGCGGCTTCGGCACGATTCGGCGCCCCCGGTTTGCTCTTCTCAATCCTCTATGCGATTGCCTCAGAGCGAACAAATCAACTCCGTCACGATCGCCGCAGGCATTGGCGAGACAGGAGGTTGCGTGCGTTACCCAGGCAAGGAGGCCGAAGCGGACGCGCAGATCGGGCTCGACCGGATTGCCGCCGAGTTCGCCCCACTCGGATCGCCGATCATCCTTTTCAATGCGGCGCATTCCGGCAGCAGCCTCCTTGCCGACGCTCTGGCCGAGGCCGGCGTCTTCATGGGCGCCGAGCGGAACCCTTATGGTGACGCCACGGCCATTGTTCCGCTCGTCCGCCAGGTAGTCGAACGCCACATGCCGGATGTCGGCCGGATCAATGACCACAGCGATCCCGTGCTTTCCGCGGTTGCCGTCGCGGCATTCGCCGAGCACCTGAAAGGGCGGCTGCCGGGCGCGCCGTGGGGATGGAAGCTGGGTGAGACGGTCTTCATCGTGCCGCTCCTCGCCCGCCTGTTTCCCACCGCCCGTTTTGTTCATGTCGTGCGTGACGGGCGCGATGTCGCGTTCTCGCCTTTCCTCGCGCCGAAGGACCCGTTCTGGCGGAAGGTTCATTTCAACACCGACCGGATCACGTCATGGCACGGTCTTGCCATGACGCAGCGCGCCTACCGGGCACGAGGGCCTCTCTTCAACGCGATCCGCTGGGTCAATAGCGCAAGCCTCGGCCGCGCTTACGGCGCCATGCTCGGACCGCGCTATCGCGAAGTACGTTACGAAGACCTCGTCAGCGACTTCGCAACCGTGGTGACGGGCCTTTGCGATTGGCTGGAGATTTCCGCCACTGCCTCGTCGGCCGCCCATGTTCACGCGCGGTCCGTGGGCAAATGGCGCAAGCAGCCGCGGCGCGAGATTGAAGCGGTGATGGCGATCCTGGAGCCGACGCTGACATGCTTCTCCTACGGGGACGGCGGCCCGGTTCCGATGTTTCGCCGCGATCCGCTCTGGCGCCGCCTCTTGTGGTCATGATCCGTCATGCACCCCACAATCTTCGAGGCGTTTGACGAGGTTTGCCGGTCGGAGAGCGTCGGCGGTGCAATCCTCGAGGTCGGCGCTGTGCCGGGTGACGATACGCTCCTGCGGCTGCCTGCCCTGCGGAATGCAAGCAGCCGGATCGGGATCAATCTGGAGCCAGCCTTCCGCGATGGCGCCATTGAGATCGTATCGGGCACCGGCAACGACATGCGACAGTTCGCGGACGGCTCCTTCGACGCCGTCCTCAGCAATTCGGTGCTCGAACACGACCGCGCGTTCTGGCTGACGCTCGCTGAAATCAGGCGCGTGACGCGACCCGGCGGGCTGATGGCGATCGGCGTGCCCGGCTTCGGCGCGATGAAGACCGAGCCGCTGTGGCGCCTGGCGCGGCTTGCAGGGCGCGTGCCCTTCCTCGGCAGGCGTCCTCGCGCGGTGGCCGCCTGGCTCGGCGTAGCCGCTCCGACTCTGGGGCTGCACCGCTTTCCCGAAGACTACTACCGGTTCAGCGAAGCGGCGGTCCGCGATGTCTTCCTCGAAGGGCTTGCCGGCGTCAAGGTCAGGCAAATCCTGATGCCGCCCCGCTTCATCGGCTGGGGCCGGATGCCCCTCGCCCGCGGCTAGCCGCCGGCGGCCTTGGCAGCCGGCGCCGCTCGTTCCACCAGCCGCGTCGTCGAGCGTTCGGCGACCAGTTCGACGAGGATCACCTGTCCGCCCGCCGCCTCGACGACTTCGCGGCCGACCACCTGGTCGAGCCGGTAATCGGCGCCCTTGACGAGAACGTTCGGCCGAACCCGCTCGATCAGTTCGAGCGGCGTGTCCTCCTCGAACAGAACAACCAGGTCCACGGCGGCCAGGGCCTCCAGCACCTGGGCACGGGCCAGTTCGTCCTGCACGGGCCGGCCGGGTCCCTTCAGCCGGCGGGCGGAGGCGTCGCTGTTGAGGCCGACGACGAGCCTGTCGCATGCCGCACGGGCGGCGTTCAGAATCTTCACGTGGCCGGGATGCAGAAGGTCGAAACAGCCATTGGTGAATCCGATCTGCAAGCCAGCCTGCCGCCACGCGGCGAGGCGGCGATCCACAAGCGAGGGGCCGAGGACGATCTTCTCATCTCGCCGGTAGGACTCGGCGGGCTGCAAACGTGTGCCCAGTTCGGCGACATCGAGGGAAGCAGTTCCCGGCTTGCCCACAACCACCGAGGCGGCGGCATTGGCAAGGCGGGCGGCCGATTCGAGATCGACCCCGGCGGCAAGCATGGCCGCGACGACCGCCACGACCGTGTCGCCGGCTCCCGAAACATCACGGACCCGCGTCACATGCGCCGGAATATGGACGGGCGGCGCACCGCGCGCCGAGAGGAGCATGCCTTCCTCGCCACACGTCACCAGAATGCCGGACACATCTGCCGCCGCGGCAAGCTCGGTTGCCGCCGCAGCGACGTCTTCCAGCGAC
>JBDTLN010000040.1:0-9825 GCA_039934795.1 Bauldia sp.
ATGGGTGCTTGTTGCCGGCAGAGTGCCGGTCACCGACGAGGGGCGCAACGCCTTTCAGTATCTGTTTCTCGTTCCCCGCTCGGATTTCGTGGTTGAAGATACCTGGCATGCCACAGGGCTGAAGGGCACCGGCACCAACGTCGTTGTTATCAACGACGCCTTCGTGCCGGAATACCGAGCAAGCTCCGAAGCCGATACGGCAATGTTGCGCCTCGATCCGGAGAGCGGCAACAGCGGTCCGCTATACCGTCACCCATGGGGTTTGATCCTGTCCTACGCGATCGCGGCTCCGGCGATCGGCATGGCGCTTGCCGCGCACGACCACTACGTCGCGTTTGTGAAAGCCAGACGCGACGGAGACGCCCGCGGCGATCCTCACGCGCACCTGCTCATTGCTCGCAATCGGACCATTCTTGACTGTGTCCTGGCAAAACTGCAGCAGAACCTTGAGGAGCTGGCGCGGGTGACCGCCAGCGGTGCCGCGCCAAGCATGGACTTGCGCGCGCAATGCCGGTGGGAAGCGTCGTGGATGACCGAGAGTTGCGCGACCGTGACCCGCGTCGTCTTCGAGGCCATGGGCGCGAGCGCGATAGGCGACGACCATCCGGTCCAGCGCCTGTTTCGCGATATCCATGTCCTCAAGGCGCATCGCATCAACAATACCGAGTCTACCGGGGAGAATTTCGGCCGGTTGCAGGTGGGCCTTACCAACCGCGAAGCCTTCCTGTGACAGAAGGCTGTTTTCGGCCCGGCCCGCACTTGGTTGCCGGGGCCATGAGGCGGGCTTGTCTTCGCACTCGCGCCGGCAGTCGGTCGCATGGCTGACTTGACCGCATCGAAATTGGAAGCGCCGGGGACACGCATGTGAACATCGCAGCCTTGATCGCCCGCCATGCGCTGGCGGAACCTTCCCGGCCCGCTATCGACGGTAGCGGCGAGCGCTTCTCCTATGCGGTGCTGGACGACGGCGTGAGGCGCCTCGCCAATCGTCTCCGTTCGGGGGGAGCCGGGGTGGGCGACCTCGTCGCTGTGCAGGTGCGCGATACACCCGCGCATCTCGTCGCCTTGCTTGCGGTGGCGAGGATCGGGGCGGTCGCCATCCCCCTCGACTGGCGCACTGCTCCGCCGGAAATCCGGCGTATCAGCGAGCGCTTCAAGCCGAAGCTCGTCTTGACGGATGACGCAAGAACACTGGCTGCCGGCGGGTCGGCGGTTCCCGTGGGCAATCTGAGCCAGACGGAACCGGACGACGCGCGTCCTGCAAGCCTCCTCGACAGTCCTCTGGTCTACGGCCTCACCTCGGGAACTACGGGGGAGCCGAAAGGCATCGTGACGACCCACGAGGAGATGTTCGGCCGTTTCGTGGCCTTTGCTGTCGGCCGCATCATCGACCGAGACGACAGGTTCCTGGTTCCCCTGCCGCTTGTCTTCGATGCCGGACGTGCGCTTTCGCTTTCGCTGTTGACGCTCGGCGCTGAGGTCAAGCTCTTCCCCACGCTCTTCGAACCGCAGGAGCTGGTTGACGCGGTGAACGCGGCCGGCGCCAGCGCGTTGATCGTGACACCCAAGACGAGCCGTGCCCTCCTTGGCATAGCCGTCAACGGCAGCCATCTGATGCCGAAACTGCGGCTCTATGTTTCCACAGCGGGCAAGCTTCAGCCTGAAGAGCGCGCCGACATTCGCGCCCGCGTCGCCCCGCAGATGATCGACTACTACGGGACAACGGGCGGCGGGCCGGTCGCCTTGATCGCCAACGCGGAGGAGGGATCGTTGCCGACTGCCGTCGGTCGGCTGGCTCCGGGAATCGAAGTCGAGATAGTCGACGAAGCCGGCGGCGTGGTTGCGAATGCGGGTGTCGGCCGTATCCGGATGCGGGGGCCGGGCGTGACGCGGTCGTTTGCCGGGATCGCCGCTCCCATGGGCGATGAAGGTCTTCGCGATGGCTGGTACTATCCGGGCGATATCGGGAGCTTCGGCGAGAGTGGCATCCTGCATCTTACCGGGCGTACCGCCGAGATGATCAAGCGCGGTGGCCTGATGATTCACGCCCAGGAAGTCGAATACGTGCTCAGCCTCTACGGGCCAGTCGTCGAGGCTGCCGTGGTAGGCATCCCCACCGATCGATCCGACGAGGAGGTCGCGGCGTTCGTCGTCTTGCGGGAGCCCGTCGAAACCGGCGAAATCCTCAGGCACTGCCGGCAGAACCTGGCGAGCTACAAGGTTCCTCAGCATATAGCGATCGTTGAGACGCTGCCTCGCAACACCACGGGCAAGGTGGTCAAGGCTGAGCTCCTCAAGCTCCATGGAACGCGCGCGTGACGGATTGCGAAGGGCCTGTCGGCCCCTCGCGCATCGATGCGTGCCAGACCAGCGCCTCACCGATCCCGTAGCCAGGCAGGAAAGGAAGAGCGGGCACATCAAGGCAATCGCCAAGCGCGTCGACAAGAGGCCTGCTAAAGTAAGGGTGGCAATCGGAAACTCGGCATCGCGTTCGACACATCGCGACGCGGAAAGCGCTTTCGAGAATGCCAGGATGCGCTCTTAGAGTCGGCCCGATGACACTCGATGACCCTAACGTCGGAGGTCCGACGCCGACACCTTGGATCTCGGTCGTCATTCCGGCTCGAAACGCTGCCGCGACTATTGGCCGAACCCTCGGCAGCCTCGTCGGGGAGCGAGATCTGATCACGGAAATTCTCATTGTCGATGATGGGTCGAACGACCGGACTGGCGCGATTGCACGCGACCGCGGGCGAGAGTTGCAGCTTCCCGTCGAGGTCATCCCGGTCACGCTCGAGAACGCGGGCGCTGCGCGAAACGTCGGTATCAAACGGTCCCGTGGCGACCTGCTCTTCCTGATCGACGCCGACGACGAGCTCATTCCTGGCGGGTTGGCTGTTCTGGCAAGAAACCTCCGCTCCCGCCCGGATGCCGACCTCGCGGTAGGTGGCTACATCAGGCGTATTGAGGGCGCCGCCGACAAGCAGAGGATGCCCCGCCCGTTCCAGGAAAATTCACGACGGAACGCTCACGACTACCTGACCAACCGGCAGCGCTCTATTGCCATGGGAAGCGCGCTTGTCCGGCGTCGAGCCGTGCCGGAGGCGGCGTTTCCCGAGTCCGTCGCCTTCGACGAAGACACCCTCTTCTGGGCGGCGATCCTGTCGAGCGCCCGCGTTGTAACCGTGGACAGTCCTGTACTTCTCTACAACGCCGACGCCGGCCGCATGGAGCGTCGCTTCATCGCCTCCCCGCACCGTGACTATATGGATATCTGCAGGGAACTGGACAAACTTGCTCGCTATGGAATAGACGCCAGGATCCTTGACTGGCGGAAGGATTGGCTGGCGTGGCGCGTGATACGCGCGCTCATCCGCCAGGGGCAGTACGCCGAGGCGTCCGATTTCATGCGCCTGGTCAGGGCCGATGACCGGCGCATCCGATACCAGGCGAAGGGGCTTTGGTACTGGGCCAAGATCCGCCTCGGGGTTGCCTGGCGCCGGCCGGTGTGACGCTTCATGGCGAAGTTCACGGTTGCGATCTGTACTCACAATCGGGCCGATCGCCTTGGTCAGGCACTCTCTTCGCTTCAAGCGGCAACGCGGCCGAGCCGATATGAATGGGAGGTGCTGGTTGTGCTCAACGACTGCACCGACCGCAGTGCCGAGGTCGCCGGGAGCTTCCTCGATCGGCTGCCTATTGTCGCGGTTACGGAAACCCGGCGCGGACTATCCCACGCGCGCAACCGCGCCGTTGAACGATCTCAGGGCGACTTCATCGTCTTTATCGATGACGACGTTCGCGTCGATGCGGGATTTCTGGTCGCCTATGAGGACGCGTTTCAGAAATGGCCCGAGGACGGCGTCTTCTCCGGGCCGATTGTGCCGGTCTTTGAGGGCGAGCCGCCGGCCTGGCTCAAGCGCGTGTTGCCGGTCGTCGGATCCGCCTACGCCCGGCAAGAAGTGGTCCGCGACGGCGCGCCGATCGATCCGGCGGCGCCGCCGTTCGGCGCCAACTACGCGATCAGATGCTCGGTGCAGAAACGAAGGCGCTACGATCCGGACCTGGGGCGGGGAGATGTTGCGTGGTTGAGGGGTGGAGAGGAGACGGTTCTCCTCGCGGCAGTTCTTGCCGCCGGCTCCGGCGGACGATGGGTGGCGTCAGCATCGGTCGCGCACGTGATCGAGCCCAAGCGTCAGACGCTCGACTATCTGGAGCGCTACTATGAGGGTTACGGGACGCTGACCGGCATGACGAGGCGCATCCAACGCGGCGGACCGCCATCAGCAGTCGGCACTTTCGCGGAGATGGTCGCCGCTGCGCTCGTCTATCGGGTTGAGCGTCTCGTCGCGCCGCCCGAGCGGTGGGCGAGGGCCATGGTGAGAGCGGCGGTGCGCCGGGGTCGGTGGAAGAGCCGGCGCATGGCCTGACGCCAGCCCGCGGACTATCCCAAACGGTGCATCAGCGACGCGCCGCTGAGGTCCGGACGGGGCGGCGCCCCCAGCAGTTCGATGATTGTCGGAACGACATCGAATGCATTGGCGACACCGCGGTCGCCAGGCTCGGCGTCGGGACCGGCGACATAGAGAAAGCCCCAATCGCCGGTGTGCCCGCCAGTCCGCCGGTGTGGAACCGGGCCCACGGTGCCGAGCGTCGGATGCCGAAGCCCCGTCGTCCTTGCGGCAAAGGAAATGTAAATGTCGGACTCGGTGGCACCGATCTCGGCGGGAGGCTTGTCGGGGAAACCAACGCTCTCGATGACTTCGTGACCGTATATCGGGTCGCGGCACTGGGCGATAAGGTCGACGATCTCCTTCCGGGTTTGTTCGTACCGACCAATCGGGACACGCCCGTTCGCCTCTCGACCCTCCACGTTCAAGCGAACCCAGGTATCGTAGTAGGCGGGCAGGGCGAAGGCCGGCATCGAGGGCCAGAACGTCGAATAGCGGGCCGCAGGCATCCATCCGATATTGGCGGCTTGCGCGCGACCTGGCATCGCTCGCCTGCTTCCGAAGAGGCGACCAAGCCGTGCCATCGTGGTGCCGGATACCCGGGGCCACGGCACGACCTTGCGCATGACTTTCTCCCAGTCCCCGTCCTCGCGGAAGATCGGAGTTCCGTCCGGCAAATGTGCCGGCCATGTTTCCTGACGTGCATAGGGGCGCCCGAATGCGTGGCGGTACAGGAGTTCCGGCACCAGGAACATTGCCGTCAGGTCGGACTTGTTTTCTCCCATGCCGTGCATCGAAAACAAGACGAGCGTCGCGTCCGGGAACGCCGTCTCCAAAGTGCCGATCAACTCGTCGATTGCCTTGTAGACGTCGACCAATGCCTGGCGCGCATGCGGCGCGGAAGGGACCGAATGGAGCTGATGGGACGGATCCATGCCGTGCCAGAACTGCTCGATGGCGGAATGCGACTCGGAGACGGCGACGATTGCCAGTTGCCAGTCCGGTACGCGCTCGGCGAGCAGCCAGCGGGCCGCGTCGCTTCGCGTCTTGACCGCTTTGCAGAGGGCTTGGCCCGCGGCCCTCGTTTTCTCGACGGATGGCCAACTGAAGCCATAGATCCATTCGGGTGCGGGGTAGTCACCGAAGCGTCCATCGAGTTCGGCGCGTAGCCCTTCGGGACGCGAGAGAGCTTCGGTGCCGGGATCGTGGGCGCCCCAATTCGTCACACCGACCGCGTTCGACGCCTGCCGCAGGTGGAAGTAAGGGATGTCAAATACCGCGACCTTGCACGGCAGCGATGCGGCGAAAGGCTCGGCGCCGGTCACAGGCTGGTCGATCGAATAGGTGACGGGGTCAAAGCCGACTGCCGACCATCGCCGCTGGTTTTCCGGCGAGCGACCGGTGCTGAAATGCTCCCAGGCAAGGCCGGTATACTTTGCCCGCATGTGGTCGAGCCGGAACCGGGCGGACCGGGCAGCCAACCGGCTGATATTCGGCAGGTGGCCTTCTTTGACCAGCGGCTCGACCAAACTGATTTCGAGTGCGTCGAGACCGATGGCAAGCACGCGGCGCGTTTTGGGGCTCACTTTGCTGTTGCTTCCTTTGCCAGTCGAATGCGGAAAACGATGGAATGTTATGCCGGGTTCATCAGGGAAAGGCAGCGTTCAGTCGCTCGGGAACTTGCATGATCGTTGCCCGATCGACGTTAGCGAAGGCCATGCGGAGGCAAGCGTCCTGGTCGGGGCCGAAATAGGACCCGGGCAAGCAGAGGACGCCGCGCTCGCGAGCCAGCCAGGCAGCCACCTCCGAGCCCGAGCGGCCATGAAACGGATGGCGCAGATAGGCGAAGTAAGCGCCGATCGAGCCAATCGACCAGCCGGCGACGCTCGCCATCGCCGAGCGGAAGGCGGATGCCCGGTCGAGAATGATGCTGGTGTTGGCATCGCGCCAGTCGGCCAGCGCCTCGATCGCCCAGACGAGAACCCGCTGGGGCGACCGGCTGGGGCAGATGTGGACGCAATCAAGAATCTTGGCAAACTCCTCGACAAAGCCGGGATCGGCGATCAGCGCTCCAACCCGGTAACCCGGGATGCAATAGGCCTTCGAAAAACTGTAGAGTTGAACGACCGTTTGCCGCCACGTTGGATCGTCAAAAAGATCGTGAGGACGCGGGCCGCCCGGTTCGATGAAGTCGCGATAGGTCTCGTCGATGACGAGGGTGATCGAACGCCGGGCGCATAGCTCTGCGAAAGCGTGGATGGTCGCCGGCGGATAGATCGCCCCGGTCGGGTTGTTGGGCGTCACCAGGACGATGGCGCGGGTGTCGGGCCCGACAAGCGGCTCGGCGTCCCTCGCATCCGGCACGAATCCCGCTTCGGCCCGACAGGGCACGGCCAAGGCCTCTATGCCCAGCATGTCGAGCGTCATCTTGTGGTTGAAGTACCACGGGCTGGGCAGGAGAACCGTGTCACCGGCCTTGGCGAGAGCGATCATCGCCGCGAAGAACCCTTCGTTGCATCCCGCCGTGATCGCTACGTCGGCCGCCGAAACTGGACGCCCGTAGATTCTGGTGACGTGTTCGGCGTACCGCTCCCGCAAATCCCGGTCGCCGAGAATATCGCCATAGGAGGCTGACTCGCGGCTGCCGGCTGCGATGGCATGCCGGCGGAGCAGTTCGTCCGGTGGCGGATAGCCCGGGACAGCCTGGGAAAGGTCGATCAAGGGTCCGAGGCTACCGCCATATCCGCTTGCCCACCCCTTCGCCTCCGGGATCGGGGGCGCGGCAATTCGGGCAAGGAGGGGATTGATCGTCATCGTGGCGGCCTTCCACTCAGTCCGCGTCAACCTAGCCCAGCGCCGGCTTGGCTGTCGCCATCCGCGTACGGACGGCGCTTGCTCGCCGTCAGACCCGCCAAGGAGCAGGCGATCGTAAGCCCCCCCGCTGGCCGAGCCAGCGGGTCCCGGCGCCAGGGACCCCACCCTTGGTATGAATGTTGCGAGGCCAGTGGCCGGGGCTCGCTGCGACATCGAACCGTCGCGTCTTTGAAATAGTTGTCGGGGCGGCTGGCCCGGTCCCGTGGCCCGGCGTTGACGGAGCTGGCTTGTGACGCGCTTCGAGATGATCGTGGTCGGCAGCGGGCCCGCCGGCAGACGCGCCGCGATCCAGGCAGCGAAGCTCGGTCGGTCGGTTCTGGTGGTCGAAAGCCGGCTTCGGGTCGGCGGCGTGTCCGTTCATACCGGCACGATTCCGTCCAAGACGCTCCGCGAGACCGTCCTCAATCTCTCCGGTTGGCGCGAGCGAAGCTTCTACGGGCTTGCCTACCGGGTTAAGAAGGACATCGAGGGGCAGGATCTGGGCGCCCGTCTTCTCAAGACGCTCGACTTCGAGATCGACGTCCTCGAGCATCAGTTCGCGCGAAACGGGGTGAGGACGGTCGCCGGTGTGGCTCGGTTTCTCGATCCGCACCGGATCCGCGTCAGCTGCGGTGACGGTGAGCAGACCGACTACGAAACCGACGTTGTCGTGATCGCCACCGGCACGCGGCCGTTCAGGCCCGCCCATATTCCGTTCGACGATCGCAATGTGGTGGACAGTGATTCACTCGTCGCGGAGCCGCGCGTGCCGCGGAGTCTGGCGGTGGTCGGCGCCGGAGTCATCGGACTGGAGTATGCGACGATCTTCAGCGCGCTCGATGTGCCGGTCACAATCATCGAGCCGCGCAAGAATTTCCTCGAGTTCATTGATCGCGAGATTATCGAGGAGTTCGTTCACGAGTTGCGGAAACGTGGGGTCAATTTCCGCCTCGGATGCAAGGTCGAGCGAGTCGAGATCGACGCGCAGGGCTGGCCCATAGCAATCCTCGACGATCAGCGGCGCATACGCTCCGAGATGTTGCTCTACGCCGCCGGTCGCGTCGGCGCCACCGACGAACTCGGCCTTGAGGCCTGCGGCCTGACGGTCGATGATCGCGGACGACTGAGTGTCAACCCGCAGACCTTCCAGACCGCGGTCCCGCATATCTATGCGGCCGGCGACGTAATCGGCTTCCCGAGTCTTGCCTCGACCTCGATGGAGCAGGGTCGCATCGCCGCATGCCACGCCTTCGGCGCCACCATGACACCGGCTCCACGGTTCTTCCCCTACGGCATCTACTCCGTTCCAGAAATGTCGACCATCGGCCTCACCGAGGAGCAGGTTCGCGAACAGGGTATCGCCTATGAAGCGGGGATCGCCCGCTTCCGCGAAACGTCGCGCGGACACATCATGGGACTTCAGTCCGGGATGATGAAGATGCTGTTTGGCCTGGCGGACCGCCGCCTCCTCGGTGTGCATATCGTCGGTGAGGGGGCAACCGAACTCATCCACATCGGGCAGGCGGTGCTGAACCTCGGCGGGACACTGGACTACTTCGTCGAGAACACCTTCAACTATCCGACGCTGGCCGAGGCATACAAGATAGCCGCACTCGACGCGTTCAACCGGATGCGGCAGTAGCCGCGGACCCTCCTGTCGCCGGGAAGGATTGGGAAACCACTCGATGGTTCTGCGAGGACGGCGACGCAACTTGCGGTATGCTGGATCGGCGTGAGTCCGGGCGAGGGGGCGTCGCGCGGTTTGCGCAGTGATGCGGCTCTTTGCCATGCCCGCTTACGACGCTTTCATTTCCTATAGCCACGCGCGCGACAAGGCGATTGCCTCGGCGCTGCAATCGGTTATCCAGAAGGTCGGCAAGCCCTGGTACCGGCGGCGCGCGGCGCGGGTCTTTCGCGACGACACCAGCCTGTCGGCGACGCCGCATCTGTGGCCGTCTATCGAAGTGGCGCTTGGGCAATCGCGCTTCCTGATCCTCCTCGCCTCGCCGGAGGCCGCCGCCTCGCGCTGGGTGCAGAAGGAGGTCACGTTCTGGCTCGACAAGAAAGGCCCGGAGACCTTTCTTATCGCCCTGACCAGCGGCCAACTCGCCTGGGACCGCGCCGCTGGTGATTTCTGCTGGAGCGATGCAACGCCGCTCCCCACGGCGTTGAAAGGCCGCTTCTCGGACGAGCCGCGCTGGATCGACCTGACAACCTGCCGCAGCGCGACAACCCGGGACCCAGGCCTGACGACGCTGGCCGTCGACCTGGCGTCCGCGATCCGCGGCGTGCCGAAGGAGGATCTGCTCTCCGAGGAAGTCCGCCAGCAGCGCCGGGCCTTGACGCTGGCCTGGTCGGCGGCGGGTTCGCTCCTCGTCCTCGCCGGCCTCGCGGTCTGGTTCGGCGTTGAAGCAACTCGCCAGACGCGGATCGCCGAAGTGCAGCGCGATCGCGCCGAGCGTTCGCTCAGCGCGGCTACCCACACCGCCAATGGGCTCGTCTTCGATCTTGCCCAGCGTTT
>JBDTLN010000041.1:0-9753 GCA_039934795.1 Bauldia sp.
TCGCCGCGGACACCGCCAAGTTCGGCCAGCCGGAGATCACGCTCGGCGTCTCGCCCGGCATCGGCGGCACCCAGCGGCTGACCCGCTTCGTCGGCAAGTCGAAGGCCATGGACATGATCCTCACCGGCCGGATGATGGACGCCGCCGAGGCCGAGCGCGCCGGTCTGGTGGCACGGGTAGTGCCGGCCGCCGAGCTGCTGGCGGAGGCCATGAAGGCGGCGGAGAAGATCGGCTCCTTCTCGCTGCCCGCGACGATGATGGCCAAGGAAGCGGTCAACCGCGCCTTCGAACTGCCGCTGGCCGAGGGGCTCCGCTACGAGAAGCGCCTGTTCCATGCCCTCTTTGCCACCGAGGACCAGAAAGAGGGCATGGCCGCCTTCGTCGAAAAGCGTCCGGCGACGTTCAGCCACCGTTAGGGCGGAGCCTGATTGACGCTTCCGGCCGGCGACACTATAAGCACCGCCAATCGCGCGGCGGCCTTTCGGGCGCCCGCATCTCCCCGTTTCAACCATCGGCAGTGACAGAATGGCCAATACCTCATCCGCCAAGAAGGCCGCGCGCAAGATCGTCCGGCGCGCCGAAGTCAACAAGAGCCGCCTCAGCCGCGTGCGGACATCGGTACGCAAGGTCGAGGAGGCGCTTGCCTCCGGCGACAAGGCCGCCGCCTCCGCGGCGATGCAGGCCGCCCAGCCGGAACTGGCCCGGGCCGCCTCGAAGGGCGTCCTTCACAAGAACACCGCCTCGCGGAAGATCGCCCGCCTCACCGCCCGGGTCAAAGCCGCTAACGCCTGAGCGTCATTGAACTTTCACGAAGTCCGTCGAGCCCGGCCCAGCGGCCGGGCTTTTTCGTTTGGCGGCTAAGCGGAAGGGCGCCAGCACCCGCCATCCGCGCCCGGGTGTTGTCCACAGGCCGCCGTCCGGGCGACTGGCACCGTTTATCGTTCCAAATCAAGGCGATGGCAGCAAGTTGCGAAAGCCGGCACGAGCGCCGGATGCCGGAAGTTGGAGTCAAGTGGGATTCTTCGTGGCGTCCGGAAATTTTGTTAACTGGCGACGTTTTCAACACACAACCCCGCCGCGCCGAACTGAATCCGTTGACTCGCAACGGCTTACCCACCGAGGGCAATGGCCGTGCCCGTGGTCTGCCGTGCCGGGTAGAGCGCGAGATGAAGATTCAGCGACACGGAGCATTGCGAAGGGTCCTGTCCGCCGTATAGCGTTCAGACAGTGGTTAGCAGTCTAGTGACGGGCGGGTGGGACCGACCAGCTTTAAGCGGCAGTCCGGGACCCGGTGTATTGTAGATTTTTGGTGTTTTCGTAGAAGCGTTTTCAAGCAAACTTGCTTTAGAGTTCAAAGTTTCCGAGTAATCTCCGATCGATACAGGCGGTAAGTACACCGGGGGCGGGGTATTTACCTTCACAATAAAAGACGTGCGCCGCACAAACGACGGCGTGCGCGGGGGCTGTGATGACTGGAATTCCTGCCGGCGGCTATGCCGGCGACGTGTCTGCCCAAGCTGCTTGGGACGACCTAGCGGGGTCGTCCGATGCAACGCTGATCGACGTGCGCAGCCAGCCCGAATGGGTCTATGTCGGCGTGCCGGTCGTGGCATCGATCGGCAAGGAGACGATCCTTGTCGAATGGGACGACTTTACCAGCCGCTCCCGCGTGCCGGATTTTGCCGGACGCCTGAAAACCGCCCTCGACGAGCGCGGCATCGGACCGGATGCGCCGCTTTACTTCATCTGCCGCTCGGGCAGCCGGAGCCGCAATGCGGCGATCGAGGCGACCGCGGCCGGGTACCAACGCAGTTTCAACGTCGAATTCGGCTTCGAAGGCCGATTGTCCGCCGACCGGCATCGCGGAACGCCGGGAAGCTGGAAAGCCGAGGGACTACCATGGGTGCAATCATGACCAGCCACGTAGCACTGCACGGCGACTTCTTTCACGCCCGCACCACTCCGGTGATTGATTCCCTGCCGGGCCAGCCTGCCAATGGCGCGTTTCGCGATGCGGCAAGGAACGGCGCGGCCAGAGGCGAGGAGGAGCACGACCCGAGGAGCGCGGAACGTCCGAGCGCCGACCAATGGGTGCGCGTCAAGGCGCGGCTGCGCGCCGAGTTTGGCGAGGACGTATTCACCAGCTGGTTCGCCCGGCTGGACTTCGAGGAGGCCGCCACGGGCTCGGTCTGTCTCTCCGTGCCGACGCGCTTCCTGAAGTCGTGGATCCAGGCGCACTACGCCGACCGGTTGCTGGCGCTGTGGAAGGACCAGCAGGATTCAGTCGACCGCGTCGAGATTATCGTTCGCGGCCCGGTTCGCGCCAGGATTCCGGCGCGGGTCGAGAAACTCGCTGCGGGCGAGCCCCTGCCGGTGGAGATGCCGCTGCCGGCGCCGGCCGTGGCGAGGGCCGCCAGGGCACCCGAGCCGGAAGGCTCGCTCGCTGGCTCGCCGGTCGATCCGCGCTACACCTTCGAGACCTTCTGCGAGGGTGCCGCCAACCGGGTTGCCTTCGCCGCCGCCAAGGCGGTCGCCGAGACCGCCGCCGGCAAGCCGACCTCGTTCAATCCGCTCTATATCCACGCCGGCGTCGGGCGCGGCAAGACGCACCTGCTCCACGCCACGACGCGGGCGGCGCGGAAGGCCGATCCGTCGCGCAAGGTCGTCTACCTCACCGCCGAGCACTTCATGTTCCGCTTCGTTGCCGCGCTGCGCAGCCAGACGGCGATCCCCTTCAAGGAGAGCCTCCGCGACATCGACCTCCTCCTCATCGACGACATGCAGTTCCTGCAGGGCAAGTCGGTGCAGCAGGAGTTCTGCCACATGCTCAACGCTCTCATCGACGGGGCGCGCCAGGTGGTGGTGGCGGCGGACCGTCCGCCGGCCGAGCTGGAATCGCTGGACGAGCGAGTGCGCTCGCGTCTCAAGGGCGGCGTCGCCTTCGAGATCGGTGTGCCCGATGTCGAACTCCGCCGCCGGATTCTGGCCACCCGCTACAAGATGGCGGGCGCCAACAATCCCGGCCTCGATATCCCCGGTCCGATCCTCGAATATGTCGCCCAGTCGGTGGTCTCGAACGGCCGCGACCTCGAGGGGGCGCTAAACCGCCTCGTCGCCCAGTGGCAGTTCACCAACGCGCCGGTGACCATCAACTCGGCGGAGATCACGCTCCGCGATCTCGTCGGCACGCGCGAGCCGCGGCGGGTACGGATCGAGGACATCCAGCGCATCGTTTCCAGGCATTACAACGTCTCCAAGGCGGACCTCCTCTCGGCGCGGCGGACGCGCACTATCGTCAGGCCAAGGCAGATCGCGATGTATCTCGCCAAGGTCCTGACACCGCGTTCGCTGCCCGAGATCGGACGCCGCTTTGGCGGCCGCGATCACACCACGGTGCTGCACGCCGTGCGCAAGATCGAGGGCCTGATCTCGGGCGACAAGGTGCTCGCCGAGGAGATCGAGCTCCTCAAGCGGATGATCGACGAATAAACGTGGGCGGACCTGGGGCTATGGGCCGGGATTCGCTCTGAATCCCGGCCCCCGCCCTTGCGCTTTGCTGCCAGCCGGGCCAATTTTGCCGACCCGGGATTGGGCTGAACAGGGACGGCAAGACCTCCATGCGCGTGACCGTCGAGCGATCGCATCTTTTGAAATCTCTCGGCCACGTGCATCGCGTGGTCGAGCGGCGGAACACGATTCCGATCCTCTCCAACGTCCTTTTGCGCGCCGACGGCGGCAAGCTCACCCTCAAGGCGACCGACCTCGATCTTGAGATCACCGAGACGGTGCCGGCCGAGATCGGCCACGGCGGCGCCACGACCGTGCCGGCACATATCTTCCACGACATCGTGCGAAAGCTGCCCGATGGCGCCGAGGTATCCCTCGACACCGGCGACGGGTCGCAGCTCCAGTTGAAGTCCGGCCGCTCGAACTTCACGTTGCAGGTGCTGCCCGAGGCCGACTTCCCCGACCTCACCACCGGCGATTTCGCGACGCGCTTCAGCCTGCCGGCGCTGGCGCTGAAGAAGCTCATCGACCGCACCCAGTTCGCCATCTCGACCGAAGAGACGCGCTACTACCTCAACGGCATCTACCTCCACGTCGTCACCGTCGCCGGCAAGCCGATGCTGCGCGCCGTCGCCACCGACGGCCATCGGCTGGCCCAGGCGCAGATGGAGGCGCCGGCGGGCAGCGAGAAAATGCCCGGGGTGATCGTGCCGCGAAAGACCGTCGGCGAAATCCAGAAGCTGGTCGAGGATCCCGAGGCGACGCTCGACCTCGAGATTTCCGACACCAAGCTCCGGGTTTCCATCGGGCCGGTGGTGCTGACCTCGAAGCTGATCGACGGCACGTTCCCGGACTATGTCCGCGTCATCCCGCAGGGCAACGACAAGGTAATGAAGGTCCCCCGCGGCGAGTTCTCCGAAGCCGTCGACCGCGTCTCGACCATCTCGTCGGAGCGCGGCCGGGCGGTGAAGCTGGCGCTTTCCGACGGCAAGATGGTGCTCTCGGTCAACAACCCCGATTCGGGCAGCGCCGTCGAGGAACTCGGCGTCGACTTCGACTCCGATCCGATCGAGATCGGCTTCAACTCGCGCTACCTCCTCGACGTCGCCGGCCAGCTCGAGACCGGCACCGCCGAGTTCCGCTTCGCCGATCCCGGCTCGCCGACCCTCATCAAGGACGACGGCGCCGGCGATGCGCTTTACGTGCTGATGCCGATGCGGGTGTGAGGATAGCGCCTACCACCTGAGCAGCCAGCGGCCGAGGGCGCCGCCGACAACGCCCGCGATCGCGACGCCGGCGGTGTACCAGATCGCCAGGAACGGCATGGTGCTCTCCGGGCAGTGGAAGGAATAGACCAGCGCCCCGAAGGCGCCGGCGGCGAGCCCGGCCGTGGCTCCGGCAAGCGTCAGCCGTGTCGGCGCAAGGCCGCGCAACGCCCAGAAGGTGCCGGCGAAAACCGGCAGCGACAGGATCACGATGTTCCACGGGCAGACGGCCGCAGTCTCGCCGACGATCAGGGTCGGGCGTTCGAGCGCCGGAGCACCAGTGAGCTGGAGCATGGCAAGCAGCGCGCAGGCCGCGAGCACCAGAAGCCCGGCAAGCGCAGCGTTGCGCACGCCACCTTCTGGTCGAGCGATCGCCACCACAGCAGCGGCACCAATGGCGGCAAGCAGCGCCGTATAGGCGAATTTCATCCAGAACGCGCCGGTGGCCATGGCGACGCCTATGTCGGGACGCGGCCCGATCGTCAGCATCATGCCGACGGTCGAGACGAGAACGCCGGCGACGATGCCAAGCGCGATCCGGCGCGCCACCGCGCCGCGGCGAACCGGGGCGAGGTCGGTGACGAGGCGATCGATGAGGTCAGACGTCGCCATCGCCGCCCTCCACGCCGGCTTCCCGGCTCATATCCTTCACCCCGCGATGGACGCCGATCTTCACCGCCGCTTCGCTGAGACCGGTGGCGGCGGCGGTGTCGGCGATCGACTGGCCCTCGATCCGCACGCGGCGGACGAGGTCGCTCCGCTTCTGCGGGATCGCGTCGAGGAGCCGCCCGACATCGAGCCGCGCCTCGGCCGCGCCGGACCCGTCCTCGGCGAAGAACACATCGTTCTCGTCGATCGGCACCGTCTGTCGCGACCGGTTGCGGCGGAAATGGTCCATCAGCTTGTCGCGCGCCACGGCGTGGAGCCACGGCGTGAAGGGCCGGTCTCTGTCCCAGGTCGCGCGGCGCGAATGAACCGCCATGAGGGTCTCCTGCACAAGATCGTCCGTATCCGCCGAGCGATCCCGCCCGAGCCGCCGGAGGAAATAAGCCTTCAGCCGCTCCGATACTTCGGCCAGCAGCGTCCGGTAGGACGCCGCATTGCCATCGAGCGCAGCGGCCATCAGTCGGCGGAGACGTTCCTCCATCGCTCGCGCCTTACCCTCCAATTCGTTGGCGGACCGATAAAAGTTACCGGCGGCCGTTCGCGGCGTCTTCTCGCCCGGAAACCGGCCGAGGGTCGAAACAATAGCGCATCACGAAGCGGTGAGGGCGAGAAACGGGCAAATCGGGAGCGGAGGCCAAGGATTCCGCCCCGGCCAGCTGGCTTCGACCTTCGCCTTGCTTCGGCTAGGATGCCGGCCGTCCGCCACCGGAGAAGTCTCATGGTCAACCTGCGCAGCAGCGCGTCCGCGACGCCCGCCGACGATGCGGCGATGACCCTCTTCCAGCGCGACTGGCAGATCTACCGGAAGATGGTCGACAACGATTTCCTGTTCCACCGCGAAGCCTACGGCCGCCTGCATCGCTTCCTGGTGGAGGAAGTCGACCGCCCATTCCGTTTTCTCGACATAGCCTGCGGAGACGCCAGCGCCAGCGTCGGAGCGTTGAAGGGGACGAGGATCGCGCACTATCACGGCATCGACCTTTCGGCGCCGGCCCTGGAGCTCGCCGCGGCGGAACTGAAGGCCCTCGATTGCCCGGTCGAACTGGACCGGCGCGACTTCTTTGCCGCCCTCGGCGACCGTCCCGAGCCGGCCGATGTCGCCTGGATCGGACTTTCCCTTCACCATTTCCATCCGCCCGACAAGCTGAAGCTGATGCGCGCCATCCGCGACGTCGTCGGGGCGGGCGGCGTGTTCCTGATTTACGAGAATACCCGCCCCGACGGCGAGGATCGCGAAGGCTGGCTGCGTCGCTGGGATTTGCAGCGCCCGACCTGGAAGGCCTTCACCGATGCCGACTGGCAGGCGCTCTGGGACCATGTCCACACCGCCGACTTCCCCGAAACGGATTCGACCTGGCGGCGCCTCGGCAGCGAGGCCGGCTTCAGCCGCGTCGAGCAGCTCTTTCGCTCGCCGACGGACCTCTTCCGGCTCTATTGTTTCATGGCCTGAGCGGCGTCCGCGGGGGGTGACTCAGCGCGCGAAGCTGCGGCGGAACTCGCGCGGCGTCATGCGTTTGCGGGCCCGGAAGCTGCGGTTGAAATTGGCGAGATTCCGGTAGCCGACGGCATCGGCGATGTGGGCGACTGGCAGCGCCGAGTTGACCAAGAGGGCGCAGGCCTGGCCGATGCGCAGCTCGGCGACATAGCCCGTCAGCGTCAGGCGCGTATGGCGGCGAAACAGCCTGTGGAAGCCGGATGGGCTGAGCGCCGCCACCTCGGCGAGCGCCTCAACGGCGATGTCGCCGCGGTAGTTGGCGTGGATGTGGTCGAGGACGCGCTCGATGCGGGCCTGATCGGGTGAGGCGACCCGGTGCCGGTCGGCGCCGGCGCCGGCGATGGCCTGCGCGGCGCGGTCGCCGGCGAGCAGCGCCAGCACTTCCATGAGCCGCAGCAGCCGATCGGCGGGGGCGCGCGCCGGGATCGATTCGATCAGCGGCCTCGCGGCGAGCGCCGCCTCTCGCGAGAAGGCAATGCCGCGGCCAGCGCGCGCAAGCATCGGCTGGACGGCACTCATCTCGGTGAGGGTCGCTGTCAGGTTCTCCCCCCAGGCGGCGGTGAACCACATGACGATCGCGTGGTGCGGCCGGCGCGCGTCGATCTTTTCCGCCGAGTTCCATGTGTGCGGCAGGTTCGGACCGAGGAGCACCAGGTCACCATCATCATAGGCGGTGATCGCGTCGCCGATGTAGCGGCGGCCGCGGCTGTTGAGGGTCAGCGTCAGCTCGAATTCGGGATGTTAGTGCCACTGGAACGGGATCCCGTCGTCGAGGCGGCGATCGAGGAGCGCCCAGGAAGCGCCGTCCGGAATGGTCACTTTCTCGAAGAGCGGGCGCATGGGAGCCTCAACTAACACTCAGCCGCCGTCTCAGAGGGCAATAGACGCTATTTCAGTATCAGTTTTGGCCATAGGAGGCCAACATGACGGAGCGCCAGGCGGGTATGAAAGCTCAAACCACAACGCCCAACACGGGGGAAACGCCAGATGGACGAAGGCCGCAAGGAAGGAAATTTTGACGTCACCGACAAGATCGTCGCTTTCAAGCGGTCGATGGCAGGCCGCCGGGCGGACCTGACGCGCGCCTTCGGCGAGGTCAGGGACCACATGAGCCGCGCCGCCGAGAAAATTCAGGCCGACACCGCGGCCGGCCGCCCGGTCGTCCCCGAACTTTCCTATGCCGATGTTGCCGCGGGCAAGGTCTCCGACGCGACGAAACAGGCAATCCGCCGGACCGGCTGCGCGGTTGTCCGCGGCGTATTTCCGGCGGCCCAGGCGACCGCCTGGTTCGACGAGGTCGGCGCCTATCTCGAGGCCAACCACTACGAGGAGCGCGAGACCGAGAAGCGCAGCCTCGATAAATATTTCTCTGCCCTGAAGGCCGGCAAGCCGCAAATCTTCAATGTCTACTGGTCGAAGCCGCAGGTCATGGCGCGGCAGGATGCGAAGCTCGCCGGGACTCGCGCCTTCCTCGACCGCCTGTGGAAGTTCGAGGGCGCCTTCGATCCCGACAAGCAGGTGGCCTATGCCGACCGCGTTCGCCGCCGCCAGCCCGGCGACAAGACCCTCGGCCTGTCGCCCCACATGGACGCCGGCACGGTCGAGCGCTGGATCGATCCCGGCTACCAGCGCGTCTATGGCAAGGTCTTCGCCGGCGACTGGCGCGGCTACGATCCCTTCGACGCTTCGCACCGCCTCCAGACGGAGGAGATTCCATCACCGGCGGTATGCAGCGTGTTCCGGACCTACCAGGGCTGGACCGCCCTGACGCGCCAGGGACCGAGCGACGGCACGCTCCGGCTGATCCCGGTCGCCGAGGGCATCGCTTACGTGCTTTTGCGGGCTTTGCAGGACGACGTCCCCGAGGCCGAGCTCTGCGGCGCGAGGCCGGGAAGGGCGCTCGGCGTCAGCGCCGAATGGCATCCCGAGATGATGGCCGGCCTTGTCTCGATCCCGCAGGTCGAGCCCGGCGACACCGTCTGGTGGCATACCGACATCTGCCACGCCGTCGGCGACGAGCATGCCGGCAAGGAATATGCGAGCGTCATCTATATCGGCTCGGCGCCGGACTGTGCCAAGAACCGGGCCTATCTGCCGAAGCAGAAGGCGGCATTCCTCGCCGGCCGCTCGGGCCCAGACTTCGCGGCGATGGATCTCGAAGTCGACTTCAAGGGCCGCGCCACCGAAGCCGACCTGACGCCGCTCGGCCGGGCACAGATGGGATTCTGAGGCACCACGTCCTTGCGTAAAAAAAGAAGGGCCGCCTCTTGGGCGGCCCTTCCATTGTCAGTCCGTCATGAACGGGCCGAACGATAACTGCCTCGAATCAGGAGGCGGGAGACTCGCTTGAGGCGAGCGTCCAGGTCGGCACGGCCCACACATGCGGGGCAAGACAATGAGACACTGGATCACCTCCTTTCGTTTGTTTTACGGGAGACCGAATATGCGGTGCGTCGCGGCGCTTCGCAAGAGCCTGACGCCGCTCGCCATCAGGCCGCGACGCGAGCGCCGTTGCCGTTCTTCTTCGCCGTTGCGATCTTCGCCCGAGGCTTGGCCGCGGGCTTGCCCTCGCCGAGGTTGATCTCGGTGCCCAGCACCCGGAGGCATTCGCGAATGAAGGCGGCAAGCCCGGTCCAGCCCTTGGCCGAGACGAGGTTGCCGTCGACAAAGGCGCCGGTCGGCGGGACGTCGACATAAGTGCCGCCGGCGATCGTCACCTCGGGCTCGCAATATTGCAGCGCCGCCACCTTCTTGCCGCGGATCGTCTCGGGCACCGCCATCAGCACCTGCACGCCGTGGCAGATGGTGAAGATCGGCTTG
>JBDTLN010000042.1:0-9670 GCA_039934795.1 Bauldia sp.
AGGTCCTCCATGTAGTGGCTGCCGACCGGCTTGAGGTTGACCAGAACCGGAGTCGATTCAGAGAGTTCGTTGAACCGGTTGAGATCCAGCTTGATGCCGCGGCGGCGGGCGATGGCAGTGAGGTGAATGACGGCGTTGGTCGACCCGCCGATGGCGAGGAGGACGCGGACCGCGTTCTCGACGGCAGCAGAGGTGATAATCCGCGACGGCGTGAGGTCGCCGCCGACGAGTTCGGCGGCGCGAAAGCCTGTCGCCTCGGCGTTGCGCAGCCGGTCGGCGTGGACTGCCGGGATGGCGGCGGATCCGGGCAGCGCCATGCCGAGCGCCTCGGCGATGGATGCCATGGTGCTTGCCGTGCCCATGACTGCACAGGTGCCCGCCGTGGTCGCGAGGCGCCCCTCGACGCGCTCGATCTCGGCTTCGTCGATATCGCCGGCGCGATAGCGCGCCCAGAAGCGGCGGCAATCGGTGCAGGCGCCGAGGCGCTCGCCGCGGTGGCGCGAGGTCGACATCGGGCCGGCGAGAAACTGGATCGCCGGAATATCCGCCGAGGCGGCGGCCATGAGCTGGGCCGGGACGGTCTTGTCGCAGCCGCCCATGAGGACCACCGCCTCCATCGGCTGGGCGCGGATCATCTCCTCGGTGTCCATCGCCATGAGGTTGCGGAACTTGAGGCTGGTTGGCGACAGGAAGACTTCGCCAAGAGAGATGGTCGGAAACTCCAGAGGCAAGGCGCCACCGGCAAGCACGCCCCGCTTCACGGCCTCGAGCATCTCGGGGAAATGGCGGTGGCAGTTGTTGAAGCCGCTATGGGTGTAGGCGATGCCGACGACCGGACGGTCGAGCATGGCGTCGGAGTAGCCCATCGACTTTGCGAAGGACCGACGGAGGTAGCGGGCGAAGGCGGGGTCGCCGTAGTTGGTGAGGCCCCGGGCGATGCCGCGAGCCGGTTTCGACGATTTCGCCATGGGTGCGACCGGCCGCCTAGCCGTGGTGCCGCTCGGGCGCGTCGAGGCAGACATCGGCGTGGCCGAGTTCCGCCGATGCGCTTGCAATGACCGCTTCCATGGCGGCCCTGGCGCCGGCGCCCTCCCCGGCCGCAATAGCGTCGTAGACGGCCTGATGCAGGACAATGCCGTACTCCAGTGCCGTGCCGGCTTTCTGCTGGACGCGGAAGCTCGCCTCCATCAGCGGAGCAAGAATGTTGCTCAGCCGGTCGATCAAGGCGTTGCGGCTGGCCGAGAATACGGCAAGGTGAAACTCGATGTCGGCGCTGAAGAAACCCTCGGGGTCGCCGACCGACTGCTTCATTGCCTCAAGGGCGGCGGCGATGCGGGCAACGCGCTGCGTGCCGCCGCGCTTGGCGGCGTATTCGGCCGCTGCCGGCTCGATGAGGCGGCGCATCTCGATGAGATCGTTGAGGAAACACGGCACGCGGTCGACGGGCGGGTGCCAGGCGATGACGTCGGGATCGAGGAGATGCCAGTCGGTGCGCGGCATGACGGAGGTGCCGGCGCGGCGGCGCGAATTGACGAGACCCTTGGCGGCGAGAACCTTGAGACCCTCGCGAACCGCCTGTCGGCTGATGGCGAATTGCTCGGAAAGCTCCGCCTCGCGCGGGAGAATCGCGCCCTCGGCGATCTCTCCGGAAACGATGCGGCGGCCGATCTGGTGGGCGACCCGCCCGTGCAGGCCTGCGGAGGGGTAGAGACGTTTTTCCATCCCGGAAACCACCTTGAGGCTGGCGTTGCCCCTGATTCTACAGGCCAAACCTGCGGCGGTCGAGTTGACGCCTCAGGCGTCGGCGAGGCGCTTGCCCGGATGGGGCGGGGACTCGGAGGCGCCGACAACCTGCTGATCGAAATCGACGATCGAGCCGGTCATCATTCCGGACTCGTCGCTGGCGAGGAAGGCGATGGCGCGCGCCACTTCTTCGGGTTTGACGAGCCGGCCAAAGGGCTGCTGCTTCTCGGCCTCGCCCAGCCATTTCGGGTCGGTGGTGTGGTAGCGCATCATGATGGCGTGCTCGCCGGGCGTGTCCATCCAGCCGATGTTGAGGCCGTTGATGCGGATGTGGTCAGGCATCAAAGAGAAGGCGGCGTTCTTGGTGAGCGTCAGCAGCGCCCCCTTGGTGCTGCTATAGGCGCAGACGAAGGGCTGGCCGCCGTGGCTCGACATCGAGAGGATGTTGACGATCGATCCGGCGGTCTTCTCACGGCGCATCACCCTGGCGGCGTCCTGGATCAGGAAGAACGGAGCGCGGACATTGATCGCGAACAGCCGGTCGAACAGTTCGGGCGAGGTGTCGAGGATCGTTCCACGGTCCGATACGCCGGCGACGTTGACCAGCACATCGACGCGGCCAAAGGCCTTGTCGACTTCGGCGACGATCTTGCGGACGTCCTCGATTATGGCGAGGTCAGCCTGAACGTAACGGGTTTTCGTGCCCGCCTTGGTCAGCTCGGCGGCGATCGCCTTGCCGCGGCGCGCGTTGCGGCCAACGATTGCTAGCCCGGCGGCGCCGCGGGCGGCAAATAGGCGCGCCGTCGCCTCGCCAAGGCCCTGCGTGCCGCCGGTGACAATGACGACCTTGCCGGCAAATTGCTTCTTCAGGTTTGGCGTTGCGGCCATCCATCCACTCCCCTGGCGCAGCCGAAAAGGCCGCCTATTCGACGATGCGATATCCCGCCGCTTCGAAGGCGTTCGTCAGATGGCGGTGGCCTATGCGGGCATATTCCAGCGGCGGCGCTTTGGCCGGGTCCTGCTCGGCCTCGACGACGACCCAACCCTCGTAACCGATCTCGTACAGCGCGCGGGCAAAGGCGTGGAAGTCGATGAAACCGTCGCCGGGGACGGTGAAGACGCCGTCGAGGATGCCGGAGAGGAAGCTCTGGTCCTTCTGGCGCACCGCCTTCAGCACGTCCCAGCGCAGGTCCTTGCCGTGGACATGATTGATGCGGCGGCCATGGCGGCGGGTGGTCGCGACGACGTCGCCGCCGGCGAAGGTGAGATGGCCACTGTCCATGAGAAGGCCGACGGCGGCGCCGGTATTCTGCATGAGGAGGTCGATCTCGCGCTCGGTCTCGACGACCGTCCCCATGTGGTGGTGGTAGGTCATGGCGACGCCGAAATCGGCCATCCACTCGGCAAGCTGGGTGAGCTTTCGACCGTAGTCGGGGAAATCCGCCGCGCCGAGCCGCGGGCGCTTCGACAGACCGACATCGATCTTGTTCTGCACGGTGCCGGTGGTCTCGGCGTAGACGAGGACCGGGGCGCCGAGGGCCTTGAAGGTCTCCATCTGGGCGAGGATGCGATCCTTCTCGGCGGCTACTGTGCGCTTGAGGAGTTCGCCGGAGAACCAGCCCGAGACCAGCTTCAGGCGGTTGGCCTCAAGCTTCGGGCGGAGCACCCGGGCGCTCATCGGAAACTTGACGCCGGTCTCGGTGCCGGAGAAGCCGGCCTTGCGGCTCTCCTTGAGGCAGGTGTCCAGCGTCGTCTCGCCGCCAAGCTGCGGCAAGTCGCTGTTCGACCAGGCGATCGGCGCAACGCCAAGGCGGATGGGACCGGGCATGTCAGACCCCGACCCGCTGTTTCGTCTTGCCCTTTTCGTGCTCGGCGCGGGCGGCGCGGACCTGCTTGCGCGTGCTCACTTCCGGCACACCGGTCTCCCACCACGCGTCGCCCGGCGTCCAGACATGGGCCTGGACCTTCATGACGATGACGTAGGTGCGGTCGGCTTTCTTGGCGCGCTGGAAGGCGCCTTCCAGTTCGCCGATGGAATGGACGGTTTCGGCAATGGCGCCCATCGACTCGGCGTTCTTGGCGAAATCGACGTTGACCAGTTCCTTGTGCCGGGAGTCGACCAGCAGGTTGTTGAAGGACTTGGAACCCTTGAAGACCTGCAGCCGGTCGATGACGGCGAAACCGCCATTGTCGCAGACGACGACGATGAGCTTGTGGCCGGAGAGGACGGAGGAATAGATGTCGGCGTTCAGCATCAGATATGAGCCGTCGCCGGTCAGCGCGATGACGTCGCGGTCGGGACGCGCCATCTTCGCACCCCAGGCACCGGCGATCTCGTAGCCCATGCAGGAATAGCCGTACTCGCAGTCGTAGCTATCGATCGACTTCGCCCGCCAGTTCTTGTTGATCTCGCCTGGCAGGCCGCCGGATGCCGTCAAGGCAAGGTCGGTGGGATCGCAAATCCGGTTGATGGCGCCGATGACCTGGGCATAGCTCGGCACCTCGGCATTGGTCGGGCCCGAGAGGCCGTCGATGACGGTATTCCACGCCGCATACTCTTTGGCGCCGCGCTTGACCCAACTGTCGGGGCCACGCCAGCCGGACAGCGCCTCGGTGAGTTCCTCGATGCCGACGAGGGCATCGCCGACCACCGACAAGGCACGATGCTTGACCGCGTCATAGCGTGCGGCATTCAACGAAATGAGGCGCATCTCGGGATTGCCGAAGGCCGTCCACGAGCCGGTGACGAAATCCTGCAGCCGGGTGCCGACGGCGATAACGACATCGGTTTCCTCGGCGAGGGCGTTGGCGGACGAGGCGCCGGTCACGCCAACCACGCCGACATTGAACGGATTCTCATGCATCAGGACCGTGCGGCCGCGCGTCGTCTCGGCGACGGGGATGTTGTGACGCTCGGCAAAGGCCGCCAGCGCTTCCTGCGCGCCGGAATAGTGCACGCCCCCGCCGGCGATGATCAGCGGCTTCTTCGCCTTGCGGATGAGCCCGGCGGCTTCGCGGATCTGGTCGGCGTCGGGACGGGGGCGCGGAATGCGGTGAACCCGTTCCTCGAAGAATACTTCCGGGTAGTCGAAGGCCTCACCCTGGACGTCCTGCGACAGCCCGAGGAAAGCCGGCCCGCAGTCCGCCGGATCGAGCATGGCCGCGACCGCCTGCGGCAGAGAGGAAATGATCTGCTCCGGGCGGGTGATGCGATCCCAGTAGCGGGCGACCGGCTTGAAGGCGTCGTTGACGGTGATGGTCGGGTTGGCAAAATGCTCGACCTGCTGGAGGACCGGGTCGGGGATGCGGCTGGCAAACGTATCGCCGGCGATGAAAAGCACCGGCAGGCGGTTGGCGAGAGCAACGCCTGCCGCGGTGACCATGTTGGTGGCGCCGGGCCCGATGGAACTGGCGGCGACCATGATCTGGCGGCGGTTCATTGCCTTGGTGAAGCCGACCGCGGCGAGACCCATCGACTGCTCGTTCTGACCGCGCCAGGTGGGGAGGATGTCCTGCACCGGCTCGAGCGCTTCGCCGAGGCAAATGACGTTGCCATGGCCAAAGATGGCGTAGACGCCGGCGAAGAGCTGGACCTCCTTCCGGTCGATGATCGTCTTCTGGGCGATGAGATACTTGACCAGGGCTTGCGCCGTGGTCAGCCGGACGGTCTTCATCGATAGTCCTCCCCTCGCCCGCCGCGTTGGTCGCGCTACGAGCGGCAACAACTATAGTGAACAGGCCCGGCGGGCGCCAAAACGGTATTGGCGCAAACGTTCTATTCTTCCCGGATTTCGAACGCGAGTGCCGCGGCTTACATTTTCAGCCGGCAGTCGACCCATGATTTCGTGCGGGACGACTCAAGCGAGGCTTCCATGAAGCGCACCGCGCGAGCGCCGTCCTCGACGGTTGGAAAATCGCGGTCGGCGGTGGAGAGCGGCTGCTTGAGGCGGCGCGCGACGACGGCTTTGGCCACGTCGGCATAGAGTACGGCGAAGGCCTCGTGGAAGCCTTCGGGGTGGCCCATATAGGTGCGCTGGGCGCGCTCGGCTTCGGGCTTCAAGCCCGGGCCGCCGCGCTCGAAAAGCAGGGCCGGCTGGCCGGGCCGCTGCTGGGTGAGGCGATTGGGCTCCTCCTCGAACCACTCCAGGCCGCCCTTGGTGCCAAAGACCCGGAAACAGAGTCCATGGACGGCGCCCGCTCCGGCTTGGGTGATCCACATATTGCCGGCCGCGCCATTTTCGAGACGGAACAGGATGCCGGCGTAGTCGTCGCTCTTGCGACCCGGGACCACAGCGGTGACATCGGCCATCAGCCTGTCAAACTGCATGCCGGTGACGAAACTTGCCAGGTGCCAGGCGTGGCTGCCGATGTCGCCAAGGACCGTCGACGGGCCGACGCGCTCGGGGCGGAGCCGCCAGTTGTCGGCATTGCCGCGCTCCTCGTCGCCCGAAAGGACGTAGTTGTAGCCCTGGATGTACTGGACATGAACCATGCGTATCTCGCCGAGGTCGCCGTCGCGGATCATGGCGCGGGCCTGGCGGACCAGCGGGAAGCCGGAATAGTTGAAGGTGGTGCAGAAGACGAGGCCGGTGTCGTGGACGCGCGTGACGAGGTCGAGGGCGTCGCCCATGTTCGTCGTCAGCGGCTTGTCGCAGATGACGTCGAGGCCGTGTTCCAGCGCGGCAACTGCGAGGGCGTGGTGCGAGTCGTTCGGCGTCATGATGGCGACGACTTCCATGCCGTCCGGCCGTTGGCTCTCGCCCGCGAACATCGCTTCCGCCGACCCGTAAGCACGGTCGGCAGCGATGCCGAGGGCTCGCCCGTTGGCGCGGGCGCGTTCGGGGTCGGAGGACAGTACCGAGGCAACCAGCTCGTAGTTGTCGTCGATGCGCGCGGCAATGCGATGGACCGGTCCGACAAAGGAGCCGGGGCCGCCGCCGATCACCCCGAGACGAAGGCGTCGACCCAGGCGAGCGATTGTTTCGTTCAAGGACGGTTTGCCCCAGTCAGACATTTTTTCCCTCCCCTCAGATGCTCTTGATATCAAGCCAGCGGCGCTCGCGGTGCGACAGTACTATGGCGTCAACGATGCGCTGGATTTCCCAGGCTTCGCGGAAATCGGGCATGAATTTCGGGCCGCCGGCAAGCGCCGACAGGATGGCGCGCACCTCGAGGGTCTTGAGATCGTTGAAGCCGATCTGATGGCCGGGCGCCGGGCATAGGGCGCGATAATGCTCATGATCGGGACCGATCATGATGGTCTTGAAGCCTTCCCTGCACTTCGCCTGCCCGCCGGTGAAAACCTGCAACTCGCTCTGGTGCTCGAAATCACCGAAGACGCTTCCCTTGGTGCCGGTCAGTTCGAAGGCGATGGTCATCTTGCGACCGGTCGCAACCCAGCTTGCCTGGATCGAACCGGTAGCGCCGCTCGAAAAATTGACGAGGCAGCGGGCCTCGTCGTCGACCTCGACGGGGCGCTTTTCGCGCGCGCCGGGGGCGACCGGGCGCTCTTTCACGGTGGTTGCAATCTGGCCGACCAGCGAGTCGATGGGCCCGGCGAGGGCACGGGCAATGGAAATGATGTGGCTGCCGAGATCGGCGACCACGCCATGGCCGCCCGACGGGTCGAGCCGCCACGTCCACGGCGCCGCGGGGTCCGACATGTAGTCCTCGGCATGGACGCCGCGGAACGAGACCACGTCGCCGATTTCGCCGCTGGTCGCGATCTCCCGCGCAAGCGCAATGATCGGATTCTTGAGATAGCTGAAGCCGACGAATGTCTGAACACCGGCCTTCTCGGCGGCCTCCATCATCTCTTTGGCGTCCGCCGCATTGGGTGCCAGCGGTTTCTCGGAATAGACCGGCTTGCCGGCGGCGACAGCGGCGAGCGCGACCGGCTTGTGGAGCGAGTTCGGGGCGCTGATGTCGACGAGATCGACGGCCGGGTCGGCGACGAGGGCGCGCGCGTCGCCCGTCGAGCGGGCGTAGCCGAGCGACGCGGCGGCGGTCGCCGCAAGCGTGTCGTTGGCGTCGGCGAGCAACTCCAGAACGGGGTCAAGCGGCAGGTCGAAGATGCCGGGCGCCGCCCGGAACGCAAATGTGTGGGCGCGGCCCATGAAGCCGCTGCCGACAAGGCCGATGCCGAGCCGTTTCATTTTTCCGGGATTTCCTTTGCGGGGCGACGATTTGGCGTGGCCAACAGGTAGAATGGCCGCGGTGCGCTGTCCAGCCTCAGGCACCGGCCCGGATGGCCGTGCCCGCAAGCACGAGGAGCAGCGCGCTGTCCGGCCTAGTTGATGCCGTGCGCGGCTCGCAGCTTGGCGGCGGCGACCTCGACATCGTTCTCCGCGACGAGGACGTAGCCGCGGTGCTCCATGCAGACGCGATCGGGCTCGCTACCGCTTGCCGAGCATTCGGTCTTGGCGGCCTCGAACTGGGCGATCATCTGGGGATTGTTCTTGGCGGAGCGGCCGTCGGACCTTAGCCACACGCCCTTCACCACCTGAGGCTGCTGTTGCCCCATGAAGTCCATGGTGCCGCACCCGGCGAGCGCACAGGCAAGGAGGACGACGCTGAGCTTTTTCATTTTGCAGGGCCTCTGTGGTGCATCCGGGCTCTCGGCGCGATCATAACCCGCATTCGGGCCTGAAGATGGTCGGAGTGGCAGGATTCGAACCTGCGGCCCCCTGCTCCCGAAGCAGGGTGTAGCACCTTTTCCCTCCGTTTCAAGCCTTTTCACCCCGCTTCGGAAAGCCAAGGGCTTGCTTGCTTTCACGGTTCCGCTAGCGTCCTGACGGTTTCATGGTGTTGCGCGTTTGTGTGACCTATGTGTGACCTTTGGACCGAGGTGAGCCATGGCGGCCACAGTTCTTCCCCTTATTAAGACCGATGCCGCCGCCCGCGCGGCCAAACCCGATCCCGAGCGTCGCCAGGTCGAGTACCGAGTCGCAGGCACTCGGGGACTTGCTCTTCGCGTCACGAGAGACGGCAAGAAGGTCTGGACGCTGAGATACCGGCCGAGGGGAAGCAGTGATCAGAGGCGCGTTACCCTTGGTGTATATCCAGAGGTGGGTTTTGCCGACGCCCGCTCGGCGGCGCAAGTCACCTTGGGCGCCGTGGCCGGTGGCGAAGACCCGGCGCAAACACTCGCCGACGCCAAAGTCGCCGCTCGATCCCGGAAGCTGACAACAGTGGCCGATCTGATCGAGGCCTATTTCGAGGCGGCGGCGAAGGGCAAGCACCGCCTCAATGGTCGTCCGAAGCGCGCCAGCACGCTTTCCGAGGAAAGGCGCTACTTCGATCGCCACATCAAGCCGCGACTCGGGGCGCGGCCTGTGGCCGACCTGACGCGGCAGGAGGTGCAGCGGCTGGTCGATGACATCGAGGGCAAGGCGCCCGGCGCGGCCCGCCTGACCCGCAACGTCATCCGGCAAGCCTACAATTTCGCCATTGTGCACGAGACGGCTGACAAGAACCCGGCGGCGCGGACCAGCGTCGTCAAATGGAAGGCTCGCGAGCGCGTCCTCGCCGACGACGAGTTGAGGCGTGTCTGGGCAGTATGCCTGGATCCGGACTCGGCCACCGATCTTGACCTATCACCCGGCGTCGCCTTGGCGCTCCGGTTGGCAATGCTAACTCTGCAGCGGGGAAGCGAAGTATGCGGGCTTCACGCCGCAGAAATCGACCTTGCCGGCAAGCTGTGGACCATTCCCGGCACCCGGACCAAGAACCACCGGACGCATGTCGTCCCGTTGAGCGCGGCTGCGGTCGACGCCATCAAGGACGCCTTCGAACTCGCCGTGGGTAGGCGCGCCGACAAGCCATCGGGCTACGCCTTCCCCTCGCCTCGGGATCGCAAGAAGCCAATCACCCGCCGCGCCCTCTCTCGCGCCATGAAGCGACTCGGCGCCGCGAAGGGCGTCGACGT
>JBDTLN010000043.1:0-9630 GCA_039934795.1 Bauldia sp.
TTCAGGCAGCTGCGTATGGCAGCCCGTTTGCAAGTGCGGTTTCTGACACCCCGGTCGGACTGACGCACACGCGGCTAATGCATATCATCGGCCCGAAAGCGGCGTGCGCAAGTTGGCTGCGAGCAATCGAACGGCTACGGGGCCACACCGCAAATCGCGCTCCCCATCCCCGTTTCGCCATATTCAATGATACAGTCGCGGCGCTGCGGGAGCGCGGCGGCGGGCGATTCCCGGAGACGGAATTTCGATGAGCGACTATCGATCCAACCGGCGGAGCGATGCGGAAATATTGTCCGCCCGGCTTGCCGGTGGCCGTGTCGCGCCGAAGAGCCCGACCGAGGCGCTGCAGCCTGAATCGGTGCCACCGCCGCCGGCGCGGTCGCGTGCCGTCCGTCATCCGCTTGTCGTCTTTCTCAATTTTGTCCTCACCCTCGTCGTCATCGCAATCGTCGGCGCCGGTGCGGCAATCTTCGTCGGCAAGATGCAGTTCGATCGCCCCGGCGTTTCCGATCAGGAGCGGACGGTCACCGTCGAGAACGGCTCGACGGTGAGCGGCATCGCCGATGTTCTCCAGAAGAACGGCGTTATCACCAACAAGTTGCTGTTCGTCATCGCCGCCTGGCTCAGCCGCCAGGACAGCGCCTTCAAGGCCGGCGACTATCTGATCCCCGCCCATGCCAGCATGCGCGAGATCATGGAGGCGATGGTCTCGGGCAAGGGCAGCAAGCCGTACCAGATCACCATCGCCGAAGGCCTTACTAGCACGCAGGTCATCGCCTGTATGATGGCCGACACCATGCTGGTCGACGGCAACACCGCCGGCCTCAACCAGTCGCAGGTCGGCAAATGCCGCGCCGCCGCCGCCAACCTCATCGGCGACATCAGCGAGATCCCGCCCGAGGGATCGATCCTTCCCGACACTTACAACTTCTCTCGCGGCGACACCCGCGAGAACGTCCTCAACCGCATGCGCCGCGAGCGCGACAAGGCGATCACCGACATCTGGAGCCGCCGCGCTTCCGACCTGCCGATCAAGACCATCGACGACCTGGCGGTGCTCGCCTCGATCGTCGAAAAGGAGACCTCGCTCGCCGACGAGCGCAGCCGCGTCGCCTCGGTGTTCATCAACCGCCTCAAGCTCAACATGAAGCTGCAGTCCGACCCGACCGTGATCTTCGGTCTCTTCGGCAGCAAGGGTAAGCCGCCGGGCTTTGCCCTCAAGCGCAGCGACCTCAGCAGCCAGAACCCGTTCAACACCTACATGATCGCCGGCCTGCCGCCGTCGCCCATCGCCAATCCGGGCCGCGCCTCGCTTGAGGCCGTTGCCAACCCGTCGCGCACCCGCGACCTCTTCTTCGTTGCCGACGGCACCGGCGGGCATGTCTTCGCCGAGACCTATGAGGATCACCTCAAGAACGTCGCCCGCTGGCGCGAGATTCGGGAGGAGCGGACCAAGGCGGCGGCTTCGGGAGACACGGCGGGTGAGTCAGCAACGCCCGGCGATGACGCAACGCCGTCCGTGGGTGATTCCGTGCCGTCCGACGATGTTCCAATGGCCCTCCAGCCCGTGGATCCGGCGCCCGCTCCCTAGCCATTCCGCTTGAAGAATCCGGCCCCAACGGCTCTATTCTCCGGCGGAGTGCGGCCGGCCCGTGAGTCGGGCCAGGGGCAAAAAACCTATGTCTATCAAGAGCATGACCGGGTTTGGCCGAGCCGACGGCGCCGCCGCCGGCTATCGCTGGACGTGGGAATTGCGCAGCGTCAACGGCAAGGGCCTCGACTTCCGCCTGCGTTTGCCCCCCGGCTTCGAGCGCCTCGACCTTCCGGCTCGCGAGCGGGCCTCTAAGTCATTGATTCGAGGGAACATTCAGTCGACGCTCGTTGTTCAGCGCGACGCCGCCGGCGAGCGTTTCACGATCAACGAGGACGTCCTCACCGCCGTCGTCGCTGCCATGGAGCGTATCGGCTCGCGCCTCTCCGTCCAGCCTCCGACCCTCGACGGCATCCTCTCCATCCGTGGCCTGATCGAATCAGCGGACCCGGAGAACGACCCAGAAACCCTGGCCGCGCTTGACGAATCTGTCCTCGCCGACTTCGATAGAGCGGTCGCCGAGCTGACGAAAATGCGCGCCCGGGAGGGCGCAGCCATCGCCGCCACGCTGCTCCTCCGCCTCGACGAAATCGAACGCCTGACCGCCGCCGCCGAAGCTTCCCCCGCCCGAACGCCCGAAGCGATCCGCTCCCGCCTGGCAGATCAGGTTGCTACCTTGCTGGGCGCGGCCCCCACCCTCGATCCCGATCGCCTTCATCAGGAGGCGGTCCTTCTTGCCGCCAAGGCCGACATTCGCGAGGAGATCGACCGGTTGCAGGCGCATATTGTTGCGGCGCGGGAGCTTCTTGCGGCCGGCGGTCCGGTTGGCCGCCGCCTCGACTTTCTCGCGCAGGAATTCAATCGGGAGGTCAATACCTTGTGCGCGAAGGCCAATGATCGCAGCCTGACCGCAACCGGCTTGGAGTTGAAGGCCGTGGTCGATCAACTGCGTGAGCAGATTCAGAATCTGGAGTAGAGGCGATGCCAGACGCCGCCACCACTGCTCCGGTCCGCCGCGGCCTGATGCTCGTCCTGTCGTCGCCCTCAGGCGCCGGCAAATCGTCGATCGCGCGCGCCCTCCTCGATGAGGAGCGTTCGCGCATGTTCCTTTCGATCTCGGTCACGACGCGCCAGCGCCGCCCGAGCGAGGTCGAGGGCGTCCACTATCATTTCATCGACACCACGCGCTTCGCCGGTATGAGGGAGGGCGGCGAACTGCTCGAATGGGCGGAGGTCCACGGCAATCTCTACGCGACCCCCCGCCGTCCGGTTGAAGAGGCGCTGGCAAAAGGCCTTGATGTTCTCTTCGACATTGACTGGCAGGGCACGCAGCAGCTGGCCAAGGCCATGCCGAGCGACGTCGTCGCCGTCTTCATTCTGCCGCCGACCATGCGCGAATTGCACACTCGCCTCGAACGCCGGGCAGAGGACACCGAAGAGGTTATTGCCAAGCGCTTGAGGAATGCCCGCGAAGAGATCGGTCACTGGATCGAGTACGACTACATCGTCGTCAACCGTGACCTCAATCGATCAGTCGAAGTTGTGCGCTCGATCCTGACCGCGGAGCGGCACCGGCGCAGCCGGCAGTCGGGCCTGTCCGTGTTCGTGGAAAACCTCCTGTCCCACGAGTGAGCGCGAGGAAGGTTCAGCCTATCGCTTCGGCGAACAGGCGTAGGTAGTCGTCGGCGGAGGCTTTCCGCGGGTTAGTCGCGCCGGCGAGGTCGGCAACCGCGTGCTCCACAAGTTCCGGTAAATGGGCGTTCGAAATGCCCATAGCGCCCAGCGACGACGGCAAGGCGATCTGGCTGTTCAACGCCCGGATTGCCTCCGCAAGGTCGGCGTCTGGTGGAAGGTTCATCGCCCTGGCGATCCGCCGGTACTTGCCATCATCCGTCCCGGAGTTGAAGCGCAGCACATGAGGCAGAAGGATTGCGTTGAGCGTGCCGTGATGCAGCCGGAGCCCGGTCAGCCGGCCTGCCGAGTGGCTCATGGCATGGACCGCGCCAAGTCCCTTGACGAAGGCCATCGCGCCCTCGGTCGCGACCATCATCATTTGCCAGCGGGCCTCGCGATCGGAACCGTCGACGACGGCCCGAACGAGGTTCCCGGCACCGACCGCTCGTTCCAGTCCGTCGATGCCGATCGCTTCCGCAGGCGGATTGACGACCGGCGACAGAACGGCCTCGATGCAATGCGTGACCGCATCCATCCCGGTCGCCGCTGTCAGCGTTGGGGGCAGGCCAAACGTTAATTCCGGGTCGCAAATGGCGAGCCGCGGGACGAATTGATCAGCGATGAACGTCAGCTTGCGGCCGTCCTCGACGATCACAATGAAACCAACAGATACTTCACTGCCGGTCCCGGCAGTGGTCGGAATGGCTACCAGCGGTGCGACATGGCCGACCTGGCCTCGTGCGATGCCCGCGTAGTCGAGGAGCGGTCTTGCGTTGAGGGCCATCAGGGCGGTGGCTTTCCCCAGATCGATCGCCGACCCTCCACCGACTGCTACGATCCCGTCAGCGTCGCTCTCTCGATAGAGTGCAACGGCAGCCATGACGGCCGCTTCGGTCGGATTCTCAGGCGTGCGATCGAAGATCGGAATCTCGCCGTCGCCCATCGCGGCGGTGACGCGCTGGCAAAGGCCTGCTGCGACGACACCCTTGTCGGTAGTTATCATCGGCCGCTGAATGCCCAACCGGGCGAGGGCCTTGGGGAGCCGTTTGACTGCGCCGAAGTCGAAGAGCGTCGTTGTTAGATACGAAAGTGTGGCCATGGCTCACATGATGGCCGAGAGGGACCGCTCGAGGGCGCTGGCCAGCGCGGCGAAGCCTGCGACATCGATTTCCTCAGCCCGCCTTGTGCCCTCGATCCCCGCTTCGCCCAGCAGTATCGCAGGCTCGACCCCGAGGCTGCGAAGACTTTGCCGGAGCATCTTGCGGCGTTGACCGAAGGCTGCAGCAGTGACTCTCTGGATCAAGACCGGGTTGCAGGGAAGGGGATCCGGCCGCGGCCGAAGCTGGACGACCGAGGAGACGACTTTCGGCGAAGGTACGAAGGCTCGCGGATCGATATCGAAGAGAAGCCGCGCTTCTGTCCGCCAGCCAGCCAGAACGCCCAGCCGCCCGTATGCTTCGGTACCTGGCGCCGCTACGATCCGTTCGGCGACTTCGCGTTGAAACATCAATGTCAGCGATTGATACGGGGGCGGCCAAGGTTCAGCCAACAGCCACCTTACGAGAAGAGGCGTGGCAATGTTGTAGGGCAGATTGGCGACGATACACATAGGCGCCGGAGCGAGCCCGGTTGTGTCGCATTCCAGGGCGTCTCCCTCAACGATCGTGAGGCGCTGTGGGTAGTACGCGGCGACTTCCATTAGTGCTCCGATGCAACGCCGGTCGCGCTCGATGGCGATAACCTTCGCGGCGCCGGCCGCAAGCAAGGCGCGCGTTAGGCCGCCTGGTCCCGGTCCCACTTCGACCACCGTCATTTGAGTTAGATCGCCAGCCGCGCGGGCGATCCGCGCCGTCAGATTGAGGTCGAGAAGAAAATTCTGGCCAAGCGACTTGAGCGCCTTCAGTCCGTGCCGGGCAATGACTTCGCGGAGCGGTGGCAGGGCGTCGATCGCATTCATGCTCTGGCTTCGTTACGCGTCAACTCCGCCGCCAGACGCAGGGCTGCAGCCAGGCTAGACGGATCGGCCTTACCCGTGCCGGCGATGTCGAAGGCCGTGCCATGGTCGGGTGACGTGCGCACGAAGGCCAAGCCGAGCGTGACGTTCACGGTCTCTTTGAACGAGAGAGTCTTGGCCGGTATAAGCGCCTGATCGTGATACATGCAAAGCGCAACATCGTACGTGGCGCGCGCCGCATCATGAAACATCGCGTCAGCGGAGAGGGGGCCCGCAACCGCGACGCCTTCCCGCGTGAGCATGGCGATCGCCGGCCGGATGATCCGCTCATCTTCGTCGCCGATCGTCCCTCCTTCCCCCGCATGGGGGTTCAGGCCGGCGACGGCAACTCGTGGCGCCGGGATAGCGAAGCGGCGCTTGAGATCGGCGACGACAATTCGGGCTGTCTCGACGATTAGCGCCTCGCTGAGTGTCGAAGCGACCTCGCGCAGCGGCAGGTGAATTGTCACCGGGACAACATTCAGAAACCTGCTGGCCATCATCATCACGGGCCGGCCGGGCTGCCCTGTCCAGGCGGCCGACAGATTACCAAGAAATTCAGTATGGCCAGGATGCCGGAAGCCAGCGTCGTAAAGACTCTTCTTGTTGATTGGACTGGTGACGATCGCCGACGCTGCGCCTGAGCGGACATCGCCGACCCCACGCGCAATGGCTTCGATCACGGCTGCCGCGTTGTCAACTCGCGGGCGGCCAGGCCCCGAGGCTACCCGTCCGTCGAGCGCCGCGACAGGAAGCGCACGATCGAAACAGTCTGCCGCTCCGATTGGAGATATCTCCTCGATCGGGCAGTGCATGCCGAGCAATCGTGCGCGCGCGCGAAGCAGTTCGGGGTCGGCGCGACAATAGAAAACCGGCAGGCGAAGTTCGCGCCTGCGGACCCATGCCTCTATCGTCACGTCGGGGCCAATGCCCGCCGGCTCGCCCATGGTGAGAACCAGTGGCGATGGGGTGCCCGTTTGGATCTCGGGCGCCATGCGCTAGCGGTAGACGACGATCGCCGCTTTTCGCAGCTGTTTCAGGTAGTCTTCGCCCAGGTCCTTAGCCTGATCGATCATCAGCTTCGTCTCCGCCTCAGCTCGAACGGCGACGTCACTGCTGACCTCTCGAGCTTCGCACACAGCCACCAGTTCTATGCCGCGCGCGCTCGGGGCTGGCGGGGTGGTCTTGCCAACGCTGGTCTTCTTGATCTCATCGCCTTGTGGGCCGTCCAGTTGCGTCGTGTCACGACGTCCAAGGCTAACGACCACGACATCCTTGAGCGACTTGGCTAGCTCGATGCTCTTCTCGCACCCGCCGAACCGGCCACGGAAGGCCTCGGCTTCACGCCGACGTTGCGCCACATACGCGGCCGACTTCTTGTCGTCCGGCACGATGAAGATGATCTGTTGTAGTTTGTACTCGGTCATCTTCAAAGACCCGGCTTGTTGCTTTTCAAACATCGCCGCGGTGATGTCCGTTGCCTTGACGACAGCGGTAGCCCTCGTTTTCCCCTGGACAAGTTGCGTCCAGGTGGCTTGGGCCTTGATGCGGCGCTTCAAGGTGTTGGGGACCAGTCCCGCCGATCCAAGAGCCTGGCCGAATTGCGCCACCGTCATTTTTGACTTTTGCGCGATATCGGCAAAGAAGGTGTCCACCTGCTTGTCAGGGATCACGAAGCCGCGCTTCTTGCCCTCCTGTACCTTGATCGCCTCTTCGATGAGCTGCTCTGTCGCGTCCTTGGCGCCACCTTTCTCATGGGTGAGCTGCATCAGCCTGGTTCGCTGGGCGATATCGTAGCTGGTAATCGGCTCGTCGTTGACCAGCACCTTGATCGTCGTCGCAGCCTGAGCCGATGATATTCCGCCCGCAACAAGAAGAGGGATCGTGAAGGCGAGAATGGGAGAGCGGCGACGCATGGCGTTCGTTTCCAAGGGTCAAGAGCCTAGTGAAGGGCGGACCACCGGCAGAGTCGTGACGTTCACATACCAGCGACCCTTCCAGCGCGCATCGTCCTGAAAAATCGGGCGAAAGCTTGTCGCGACCGTCAGTTCTAGAATCCCGAGAGCCCCGTCGACAATTGCGTATCGGCAAGCGTGCGCATCTGAAGGTGGAAGTTCAGCCGGCGCTGCGCGCCGATATCGGAGTAGTCTTCCCTGGTCTCGTTGTAGGCCACCGCAAAGGTGAAACAGCTGTTGTCGTACGCCAGGCCAACGCTGTTGCTGGCCATCGAGGAATTGGTGATGTCGTACGCGACCGATCCGTAAACCCGCCAGTTCTGCAGAACGTTCATGGACGCCGCCCCGCGAATAACCGAGGTCGGGCTGACCACGCTCTCGTTATTCGGAAAATCGCGAAGGAAGAGATACGAGGCGGTCGCGGTAATAGGCCCGATCGCGTTTGTCGCTTCGACTTCGGCGCGCTGGACGGCCAGCGTGTCTTCGTCAAAACGCCCGCGCGCCGTTACTCGTGGACCAATGCCCGTATCGACGGCCAGCCGCGCTACGTAGTCGGAGCGTGCCGTCTCAAGACCCGACAACGCGCCGGTATTGGCGATGTCGAGCTCGCCGAAGGAGTTCTCCCCGGCCAACTGATAGGATTGACCGACCAGTCCGTCGAGGGCGAGGCCATTGTCGAACGTCCCGACGTAGCGAAGACCGAGATTGAGGCGCGTCCCGCCTTCAACCCTGTCGAAGCCGGAGAACTTGTCGCGGCTGAACAGGTTTGCGTCGCTGAACACCAGACTTTGCGCGTCATCGTTCGGCAACTGCCCGATCATCGGCTCGTTGGGCCGGACGATCAGCTGCGCCATCGGCTCGAAGATGTGAACCGAGGAGGCAGTCGTTGCCATGACCGGCCAACTCCACTCGACGCCCGCCGCTGGCATGATACGGCCTGCGGCGCCGTCATCGACCAGCGCGTTGGCTGCCGTGACGTTGGCTGGATCGAGCGAGAAGATATCTCCGCGAAGATAGACAAACGGCGTGAACACTTGGCCGCCAGGCCCGATGATCCTCCGCTGCCAGTCGATCTGGCTGCTCAGCCGCGCATAGTTCCCAGCAAGACCGTGATAGAACGTGTCGCCGCCGTATGTGAACGGGTCGTTGTCATCGCGGTGAAGTGCCGTGAGGTTCGACCGGATCGAGACTTGTCCGCCGAGCACCGGGTTGTCGAACGTGTAGTCATGGTCGACGACGGGAAGGACAACCGCCTGCCGGCCCTGGTCGAAGCGGTGTTCCTCAGGATTGTCGGTCAATATCTGGAAATAGTACGCACGCGCGTCAAAATAGTTGCGATCCTTTAGCCCGGTCAAATGGGCGAAAGAGATCGTTTCTGAACTGTTGCCGTCGAGCACGCCGTAGTTTCGTGTGAACGTACGATCGGTCGACAGAGTCGCATCCCAACCGCCAGTCCAGTACTGATTGATATCGAACTCGCCCGTGGTCCGGACGCCGCCGCGCCAGTCGCGTTGTGCGTAGGTGCCGGCGCCGGAGCCGTCAGAAGGATCGAGGAAAGCCTCCTTGTCCATCTGCCGAATTCCCGCCATCTGCAGTGTGAACTGCCCATGCGTGGTGCGCTCCCGCCATTCAACCTCGGACAATAGCCCCTGGCGTGAGTAATAGGTCGGTGTGACGGTGACGTCGCGACTCGGCGACAAGGCCCAGAAATAGGGAGCCGACACATGGGCCCCCAGCATGTCCGACTGACCGAACGAGGGGAACAAGAAGCCGCTCTTGCGGGTAACCGCGGGGTCGGTGACCGAGAAATAGGGAAGCCATGCGATGGGCACGCCCAGAAACTCGAACTTCGCGTCCCGGAAGGTGATCTCTTTCTCCTTCTGGTCGACGATGATTTTGGCCGCCCGTATGCGCCAGAATGGCGGCTTCTCGGGATGCTCTCGGCAGGGCTCGCAGGCCGTGTAGGTACCGTTGATGAACGTGGTCCGTTCGCCGCCGGTGCGATCGGCGCGTTCCGCTGAAAAATAAGTCTTCTCGGGCGTCTCCACGTTCAACGACGTCACGAAGCCATCCCTGAAATCGTCGGTCAGCGAGATTTCATCCGCTGTCGTCGTGATTCCAGAAGCATCGGTCAGGCTCACCCGGCCGCTTGCAACCAGGCGTCCGCTGGCGCGTAGCAAACTGACCTTCTCCGCCAGCAACGTGTAGCCGTTGTAGTAGATCCGAACGTTGCCGACTGCCGCGACACTGTTGTTGTCATAGTCGTAAACGAGCTGGTCGGACTCAACCAGCATCTTGGAGGTTGGTCCAGCAGGCTTGTCGACTGCAGCCTGCGACGCCGACGACAGGGCGCCCGCCGCCAAGGCCGAGAGGGCAAGCCCTAGAACGAGGGCAATGCTCCGCCCGCGACCCGCCGA
>JBDTLN010000044.1:0-9470 GCA_039934795.1 Bauldia sp.
ATCTTGAGAATCAGATCATTCACGAGGGGCCGGAGAATGTTGCCGCCTTCATCGCCGAACCGGTCATGCAGGCGCACGGCGTCCAGATTCCGCCGCAGGACTATTTCCGCCGCGTGCGGGAAATCTGCGACCGCTACGGCGTGCTGCTGATCATCGACGAGGTCATCACCGGGTTCGGGCGCACCGGAACCTGGTTTGCGTCCGAGCACTTCGGCATCGAGCCGGATATCATGACGATGGCCAAGGCCATGACGGCCGGCTACTTCCCGATGGGGGCGGCGATCGCGCGCAAGGAGATCGTCGACGCCATGCCGATCTTCCGCCACGTCCACACCTTCAGCGGACATGGCGGGGGCGTTGCCGCGGCGACGGCCAATATCGCGATCTGCGAGCGCGACAACGTCATTGCCCGGGGGCGCGAGAACGGGGCCTATTTCCTTGATCGGCTGAAAGGGGCGCTCGCCGATTCGCCCATCGTTGGCGACGTTCGCGGGCTGGGTATGTGGCTGGCCGTCGAATTCACCGCGAACAAGGCGACCAAGGCGCCGTTCGCCGACGACACGGTGAAGGCTATTGTGACGCGCATGAAAGAACTCGGCGTTCTGTCGAGTTCGATCGGCAACGCTCTCGAAATGGCGCCCCCGCTGATATCGGAGCGCCAGCATCTCGATCGCGCAGCGGACGTCACCGCCCGCGCAGTCGCCGACATCGTCAAGGCGCGAGGCCTGGCGTAACTGCCGGGCTGCGGTGCGGCCCACTGGCATTCGGACACGGCCGGCGGCGGTAGTTCGCGGTCGGTCGAAGGAGGCGATCGGTCGCCTGCGTCCGTATTTTGCGTTTCAACACACCAAAGCCCTATACTCGGCCACCTTATCGTTTAGCCAACGGCGCGCATTGGCCGTGCCCAACCGGCTCTGGCGCAACGTCCTTGACGGCTCGTTCAAATGGAATTTCATCGCCTTTCGACAGGTCAATCGAGCCGGCGGTCTGCCGGCTGCGATGACGTTGGGGAAAGCGCCGGTCGCCGGCGGCCCGCCACGGACCCATAGCGCGCGCCGATGTCCACCATCCGCGACGTCGCCCGCCTCGCCGGAGTTTCGACCGCGACCGTTTCGGCAACGCTGTCCGGCACAGCGTTCGTCAGCGAGCCGCTTCGTGCCAGGGTGCGCGAGGCGGTGGAGGAGCTCGACTATTCTCCGCATGGCGTGGCGAGAAGCCTCAAGAGCGGCTCGACCCGCCTGATCGGCCTGGTCATTCCGGATGTGACCAATCCGTTCTTCACCGAGTTCGTCCATGCCTTCGGCGCCCTGGCGCGCGGCGATGGCTACTCGATGCTGCTTGGCGTGACCGGATTCGACGCTGCGCGGGAAAGGGAGGCCATCGCCCTCCTCCGCATGCAACGGGTCGACGGGATTATCGCGTGCCCCGGCGCGAACGCCGACCCATACAATGAAAGTTTCGCCATCGGCAGCCGGCCTGCCGTCGTCCTCGTCGACAACGTGCCGGTCGGCGTCAACGTGGACTCGGTCGTTCTCGACAACTACGCGGCCGCCTTTGTGGCCACCACTTATTTGCTCGACCGTGGCCACGTCCGGGTCGCGACCGTCACAGGACCATCCGTCAGCCTGCCCGGCCGGGAGCGCATTCGCGGATTTCAGGCGGCGCTGGCGGCCCGCGGCATCCCGTTCGATCCGCGCTACGTGGTCAGCGGCAACTTTCTCGAAGAGGATTCACGACGCGCCCTCGGCGATCTTCTCTCTCTCGACCCGCGCCCGAGCGCCATTTTCGCCGCCGGCAATCTCATGCTGGTCGGCGTGATGCGCGGCCTCCATGAGGCCGGCCTGTCCGTGCCGACGGATATTTCGGTCGCCGCGGTCGATGATTTCCCATGGGCCACCGCGTTTCGTCCGGCGCTCACGACGGTCTGCCAACCGGTTGCCGCGATGGCGGAGCACGCAATGCGCCTGCTGCGTGCGCGCATCGCGGGCGACGTCTCCCCTCCGACCAGGATCGAACTTTCCGCCAGCCTAGTCATCCGGGACTCCGTAGCAGGCCTACCTCAGGCGGCTTTTTAGGCGGTGCAGACCCCCGGGGCCCTGTCGAGGCCGGTTGCCTGCGCACGAAAATCCGCTATGCTCTGCGACCTTATCGTTTAGCTTGGAGGTCGTCCAAAGTCAGTTAAGGTGACCGAAACGGATGGTTCGCGGCTGGGAGATCAAACCGCGGTCCGGGGAGAGTTCGTTGGGTCAGACGTCTAATCAACAAGAAACACGGGAGGAAATTTTCCATGATGAAATCGTCAGGTTTATTGGGTGTTTGCGGCGGGGCTCTGGTCGTGCTTGCCGCCGCTGCGTGCGTTTCGGCAAACGCCGCCGACAAGAAGCTGTTCGGCGTTTCCTGGCAGCACTTCAACGAAGAGCGCTGGGCCAAGTACGACAAGGCCTGCATGCTGGACGAACTGAAGAAGTTCCCGGACTGGGACTACATCGAGACCGACGCACAGGCATCCGCCGAAAAGCAGACCTCGGATGTCGAGACGCTCATCACCAAGGGCGTGTCCGCTCTGGCCATCATCCCTTACTCCACCGACTCCATTAAGCCAGCCGCGGCCGCAGCCGTGGCCAATGGCATTCCGACCATCGGCTATGACATCCAGGTCGAAGTGCCCGGCGTCTTCTACCTGAGCTTTGACAACGCCGAGGTGGGCCGCATCGAGGCTCGCGGCGTCCTCGCCGTGAAGCCCACCGGCAACTACGTCTATATCAAGGGCAGCCAGACCATGGACATCAGCAACCTGGTGCACGGCGGTCAGGTTGAGGTTCTGCAGCCCCTCATCGATTCCGGCAAGATCAAGATCGTCGGCGATCAGTACACCGACGGCTGGAAACCCGAGGTTGCGCAGACCAACATGGAACAGATCCTGACGGCCAACAACGATGCGGTCGATGCGGTGGTTGCGTCCAACGATGGAACCGCCGGCGGCGTCGTGGCGGCGCTCACCTCGCAGGGCCTGGTCGGCAAGATCCCGGTCTCCGGTCAGGACGGCGACATTGCCGCGCTGAACCGGATCGCCAAGGGCTTCCAGACGGTCAGTGCATGGAAGAACTCGTGCGATCTCGGCCGGCAGGCGGTGCAGGTCGGCGTGGCGCTGGCGAGCGGCACACCGGCAGACAAGGTCGGCAAGAGCAAGTTCTGCGGCGGACCTGCGAAGGTGTGCCAGGACGCCATCGAACTGAAGCCGGTCGCCATTACCCGGGATAACCTGAACATCATGCTCGACGCAGGCTGGCTCACCAAGGAGCAACTCTGCGCCGGCGTGGACCAGGTTCCCGAGACCGTCCACGGTGTGAATCCGCCGCCCGCCTGCAAGTAGCATTCGGGCGCTAGGGGCCGGCCATGACCGAGTCCAGCCAACGCGTCAGGGCGCGCGGCGCTTCGCTCATGTCCAGCGGCGAGGCTCGCCGCTGGATCGACGCCTTGGAGATCGATACGCGCCTCCTGGCGATGATCGGCACGCTGGTGGTCATTGGCCTGTTCTTCAACGTGGCGACAGGGGGCCTCTTCCTGTCGCCACGCAATCTCTACAACCTCACTTTGCAGACGTCCGTCGTGGCGATCATGGCCTGCGGCATGGTCATCGTGATCGTCTCGCGGCACATCGACCTCTCGGTCGGCTCGCTGATGGGAATGCTCGGCGTCCTCGCCGCAGTAGTGCAAGTTCATCTGCTGCCGACCGGCGCCTGGTTCAACTGGATCGTCAGCCTTGTCGTGGCCTTGTCGGCCGGCGCGCTGATCGGCGCCTTCCAGGGATACTGGGTGGCCTATCGCCGCCTTCCCTCCTTTATCGTCACGCTCGCCGGCCTGCTCGCCTGGCGCGGCGGTGCCTGGCTGCTCGCCAAGGGCACGAACATCTCGCCGATGGACGAGCGCTTTCAGATGCTGGGCGGCGGCCTTGAGGGTGCCATCGGCCCGACCTGGAGCTGGGTCTTCGGGATCGTCGCCATCGTCGGCTGGACAGCAATTATAATCGACGGCCGGGCGCGCCGGAGCCGGCTGGGACTGGCCGCCAGGCCTTTCGCCGTGGACGCCGGCATCGTCATCGTGTTCGCCGCGGCGGTAATCGCGTTCGTCATGACGATGAACAGCCACCTTCACCCGATTCGCAAGACGCCGATGGGAATCCCGATCCCGGTCCTCATTCTGTCCGTGGTCGTGGTCATCATTTCGGTCATGGCCACCATGACCAAGTTCGGCCGCTACATCTACGGCATCGGCGGAAACCCGGAGGCGGCCGAACTGGCCGGCGTCAACGTCAAGCTCGTGACGATGCTGATCTTCGTGGTCATGGGCGTGCTCTGCGGGCTGTCCGCCTGCGTGTCGATTGCCCGCCTCAACGCCGCGCCAACTTCGCTCGGCGAAATGGAAGAGCTGAGCGTCATCGCAGCGGCCGTGATCGGCGGCGCGTCGCTTGCCGGCGGCGTCGGCACCGCCGCCGGGGCGATCATCGGCGCGCTGATCATGCAGAGCCTGCGGAACGGGATGGTGCTGATCGGCATACAAAGCTCCGTTCAGCAGCTCATTCTAGCCCTCGTTCTTATCCTCGCCGTCTGGTTCGACGTCTCCTACCAGCAGATGCGGAAGCGATAGGGAGCCGCAAACGTGGAACGCACTCCGATCGCATCCATGCATAACGTCTACAAGGCTTTCGGCGGCGTCCATGCCGTCGAGGACGTCAGCATCGACGTCATGCCCGGCGAGGTCGTCGGTATCGTCGGTCACAACGGCGCGGGCAAGTCGACGTTGATCAAGATACTCAGCGGCGCCTACTCCGCCGACTCGGGTCGCATTCTCATCGGCGGCGAGCCGGTGAATCTCCGCTCGCCTCGGGACGCCCGTCGCTACGGCATCGAGACCATCTACCAGAGCCTTGCCCTCGCCGATAACCTCGACGCATCCGCCAATGTCTTCTTCGGTCGGGAACTGACGCGCCGGTTCGGCTTTCTCGACCACGACAACATGCGCGTCGAAACGCGCAAGGTCCTCGATCGCCTCAAGGTGCGGATCAAGTCGCTAAGGTCCCAGGTTGCCGACCTGTCCGGCGGACAACGGCAGGCGGTCGCGATCGGCAGGGCGATCTATTTCAACGCCAAGGTCCTGATCATGGACGAGCCGACGGCCGCTCTCGGACCGGAGGAAACCAGGAAAGTCGGCGACCTCATTCGCAATCTGAAGAGTGAGGGCGTCGGTATTTTCCTGGTCAGCCATGACCTTCACGACGTGTTCGACTTGTCGGACCGCATCACGGTGCTGAAGACGGGCAAGGTCGTGGAGACTGTACACACCAAGGACGTGACCAAGGACGAAGTTCTCAGCTTGATTATTCTTGGACAACGAACCGCGTCGGGCAAAGGGGTCATGGCTCAATAGCCCCGAAGAATTGGCCTCGGAAGAATGAGGAAGAAGGAGAGCAGCGATGAATACCGCACAGGCACTGGCACAACTTGGCGTTTCCAGCGCCGACCTCACGGCAGAGCAGCGCAAGGCGTTTGACGAGCAGGGCTTCTTTATTGTCCCCGACGTCTTCTCGCCGGCCGAGGTCGCCGAGATGCTCGCTGAAGTCAAACGCGTCGCCGAGATCGAGGGGCAGTTTGGCGGTCACGAAGTGCATATCGAACCGGGAGCGAGCCGGCTTTCCAACTTGTTCAACAAGTCGCCGGCGTTCGACCGGTGCCTCGGCTGCCCGCCCACGCTGGCGGCGGCGAACTATCTCCTTGGCGAAATTCACGTCGGCTCGCTCAACGAGCGCAGCCCCGGCTAGGGCACCGGGCAGCAGCCCCTGCACGCCGATCTGCCGCGCGTTCACGCGACTGACTGGCGCGGCGTGAACAGCATGGTGATGCTTGAAGACATGACCGAGGAGAACGGCCCGACACGCGTCGTGCCTGGCTCGCACAAATGGTCGTCGATCAACGTGCCGGACGTGAACATGGCCGAGGTGAAGAAGATCGAGATCGACGCTGCTACGCTTCCGAAAGTACCCAAGGACCCGGTGGCGACCTATCCGGGCGAAGTCCACGTCACCGGCAAGGCGGGTTCGGTGGCCGTCATCAATGGCTGCCTCTGGCATGGCGGGACGACCAATGTCAGCGGGAAGTCGCGGCATGTCCTCCATTTGTTCATCGGGCGCCGCGATGTCCCGCAGCAGCTCGTCGAGCGGGATCACGTAACACCTGAATTGCTCGGCCGAACGAACGCCGCCCAGCGCTTTCTCCTCGACATCGAAGGCGCCGAGCCGAAGGTCACCGGCTACCCGCCAATGCCGAAAGAAGCCCGCCTGTGGGTGGCGGCGGAGACCCCCGGTACCGGGTACTGAGGAGACGAAGAGGCGGGCAAGGCCGCGCGAGGACACTGCGCCCCGTGGCCTGACTGCCGCCTCACCCGGTTATCCTTGCACGACGGTATTTGTTCGCTATCGTTTCTGAAGGAGACACAGCGAAAGCCGATGGTCGATCGCATCGGCGAGGCGTCTGGGAGGCAAGTAATTGACTGGAACAATCAGGTGGGGCGTCCTCGGCGGAACGTCCTGGATCGCGCGCGACGCCATCATGCCGGGCATCCGGAAGTCGCGAAACGGCCGGCTGGTCGCCACCGCCAGCCGCGATCCGGATGATGCCCGGCGTCGCTTCGGCGATGAAGACGGGGTGCGGAGCGTCAGCTACGACGACTTGCTGGCGGACCCGTCGATCGATGCCATCTATATTCCGCTGCCCAACTCCATGCACGCGGAATGGGCGCTCAAGGCGGCCGAGGCAGGAAAGCCGGTCCTTTGCGAAAAGCCCCTCGGCCTCAACGCCACCGAGACCGAGAAGATGTTCGCGGCCTTCAAGCGGGCCGGTGTGCCGCTGATGGAAAGCTTCATGTATCGCTTCCATCCTCAGCATAAGCGGGTACGGCAGATTATCGACTCCGGCGTCATCGGCGATGTGCTTGAGGTTCGCTCGTTTCTCTCGAACGACATGATGAGCCCGCCCGATCCGAAGAACGTCCGGTTGTTTCCGGACCTCGGAGGCGGCGTTTTGCTCGACATGGGATGCTACACGGTCAGTTCGGCGCGCATGATCATGGGTGACGAACCGTTGAGCGTCAGGGGCTGGTGGAAGATCGACGAGCGCTTCGGCGTCGACGTTGCCTGCGGCGGCATACTGGAGTTTCCGAATGGGCGCATGGGCGTGGTCAGCTGTTCGTTCGAGACCACGGGCCTCGGGCACTACACCGTGGTCGGGCGGAAAGGAATAATCGACGTGCCGCGCGGCCTTGTTCTCGGCCTGGGGACATTCGTCGGCGAAGCCCTCATCGTGACCGTCGACAAGAATGGAAAGCGCGACGAAGAGACCATGCCCGCCTACGATCACTACCAGCTGATCGTCGAGGCTTTTGGCGATGCCGTCTTGAAGGGCGAACCGGTTCCCCTTTCGCCCGAGGACTCGATCAACAACGCCAAAGTTCTCGACGCATTTGCGCTATCCGTCCGCGAAGGCCGGGACGCACGAATCTAGCGTCGCACCGCCCGCAAACGAACCAGTTCGCGAGAACCGCGTGCGGCTAGCGTGACGAAACTGTCAGCCCTCTACGGTCGGCCCGTTGTGCTTCGTGACCATGCGGTGCCTCTCACACAGTGAAGGCATTTCGGAAGGCTTCGAGCGCGGCCTCCGGATCGCCGGAAGCGTACGCCTCGAGTGCAACCGGGCCGCGATAGCCCATCCCGCCGAGCGCCCGCGCGATGCCTGGATAGTTGATCTCGCCGGTGCCCGGCTCCATGCGGCCGGGCACGTCGGCAACCTGGATCTCGCCGATCCACGGCAGGCATCGCCGTGCCGTTTCGATCAAATTCCCCTCACCGATCTGGACATGATAGAGGTCGAGATTGAGGCGGAGGCGCGGGTGGTTGACGCTGGCGACGAGGGCCAGCGTATCCTCGGCCCGGCCGAACGGAACGCCGGGGTGGTCGACCGGCGCGTTCAGGTTCTCCAGCGTGAAGCCGACGTCTTCCTCCTCGGCCATGTCCGCGATCCGGCAGAGCGTATCGCGAGCCTTGAGCCACATGGCGCCGGTGACAACCTCTACCGGCGTAACGGGCAGCCCGTCCTTGCCGAGCCCGGTGCCATGGAGATTGAGCCGGGCAATGCCAAGCCGCTTGCCGATCTGCGCCACTTCGCGCGCGGTTCTGACGAGCTCCGCGGCGCCATCGTCGTCGGTGAGGCGGCCACGGATGTAGCCATTCGCGATTGAGAATGTCGCTCCGGACCTCTCGAGTTTGGCGAGGTCGTGCTCGTGCGCGTTCCACAGGCCTACCTGGAAGCCCATCTCGTTCAGGCGCGCCGCCCGCCATTCGATCGGCCGGTCGCGCCACAGCATCTCGGCGCAGGCCGCAAGGGTGAAGGGTTGGCTCACGACCGGACCTCAACTGAAACGCGACCAGTCGCACACACGTCGATCCACTGTGGCATCCGCCCGATCCTTTTGATTTCACATCTCGTCAGCGGCATCGCGCAACCGCTTCGTCATAGCCGATCCTGCAGTTCCTCGTGAGCCCACGGCTCGAGCGACCAGGTTGCCTGCAAACTTCCGTGGGCACTTGCCTAGCAAATGAGCGGCATCTTCCAACACGCCCGGCAATCCGTCCATGCTGCGGGGGCGGTCAAAACTGGTCGCGACTCAAGGGATTGCCTTGCCTTTGTTGCGTTGCGGCGACTTGGCACGGCGCTTGCCGAAGGAAGGAGGGTGAGCGCAGGCAGGTAGTGCGACATGACTCGAGCTGCAAAACTGGAAATCGTCGCGGTCAGCAAGAGTTACGGCGACACCCTCGCCGTCGACGACGTCTCTCTCAAGATCGAAGCCGGGACCTATTGCTGCCTGCTCGGACCTTCCGGATGCGGCAAGACGACGACGCTCCGCATGATCGCTGGCCACGAAACGGTGACGATCGGCGACATCATCCTTGGCAACGAGAATGTGACCGACCGGCCGCCGGCCTCGCGCGGCACGGCGATGATGTTCCAGAGCTATGCGCTCTTCCCGCATCTCAACGTCCGCGACAACGTTGCCTTCTCCCAGAAGATGAAGCATGTCCCCCGGGAGGCGCGCCACGCCCGCGCCGACGAGATGCTGAAGCTCGTTGCCATGGAGCGCTACGCCGAGCGGCTGCCGGCCCAGCTTTCCGGCGGCCAGCAGCAGCGGGTCGCCTTGGCCCGGGCGCTGGTCACCGATCCGTCGATCCTCCTCCTCGACGAGCCGCTTTCGGCGCTCGACCCTTTCCTCCGAATCAAGGTCCGTGCCGAGTTGAAGCGCTTCCAGCGCGACCTCGGCATCTCCTTCATCCATGTGACCCATAGCCAGGAAGAGGCGATGGCCCTCGCCGACCTCATCGTCGTCATGAACGAGGGCAAGATCGAGCAGGCGGGCTCGCCGCG
>JBDTLN010000045.1:0-9456 GCA_039934795.1 Bauldia sp.
CGGGCGCAGAGCCTTCATTGATGAACTGCACCGGGACCGCGATCTTCAGCATCGATCCAGCGACGACGCGCATGAAGTCGACATGGACCGGCTTCTCCGAAATCGGGTCAAGCTGATAGTCCCGCGGGATGGCGCGCACCTTTTCGCCGCCGACATCGATGGTCGCCACGGTCGTGAAAAAGCCGCCGCCGTGAATCTTGAAGTAGATGTCGCGGTCGCCGAGGTTGATGGCGAGCGGGGGCTGTTTGCCACCGTAGATGACTGCCGGAACCATACCCTGGCGACGCGTGGCGCGAGCGGCCCCCTTGCCTACCCGTTCACGGACCGTCGCCGAGAGCTCGTAACTCTTGCCCATCGGACAACTCCTTTTGTGATCGACCGCGTACCTCCAGGGGTGTCGGCGCGGCGAGGCGGCCTTATAGGGGAGGGGCCCGGAAAAGGCAATTCCCGGCAGGATGCCTAGTCAAAAAGGCTGGAAACCGACTTCTCGGCCGCAGTCCGGGCAATCGCCTCGCCGATAAGCGTGGCGATCGACGTGACGCGGATATTCTTCGCGGTGAGGATGTCCTCGGTCGGCTGGATCGAATCCGTGATGACCAGCTCCTGAATCTTCGAGGCGGCGATCCGCGCCACCGCGCCGCCGGAGAGGACGCCGTGGGTGATGTAGGCGAGCACCGACGCGCCGCCGCCGGCAATCAGAGCCTCGGCGGCATTGCAGAGAGTTCCTCCCGAATCGACGATGTCGTCGAACAGGATGCAGTTGCGGCCTTCGACGTCACCAATGATGTTCATCACCTCGGATTCGCCCGGACGCTCGCGTCGCTTGTCGACAATGGCGAGGGGCGCGTCGATGCGCTTGGCGAGGGCTCTGGCCCGGACGACGCCGCCGACGTCCGGCGAGACGACGGTGATCTTGCCGATGTCATGGTGCTCCTTGATATCCCGGGTCATGACCGGCACCGAATAGAGGTTGTCGGTCGGGATGTCGAAGAAGCCCTGGATCTGGCCGGCATGAAGGTCGAGGGTCAGTACGCGGTCGGCGCCGGCGCGGGTGATGAGGTTGGCGACGAGCTTGGCCGAGATCGGGGTTCGCGGGCCGGGCTTCCGGTCCTGCCGGGCATAGCCGAAATAGGGGATGACGGCGGTAATGCGGCGGGCCGAGGAGCGGCGGAGCGCATCGATAATGATCAGCAGCTCCATCAGGTGGTCGTTTGCCGGGTAGCTGGTCGACTGGATGACGAATACGTCCTCGCCGCGGACGTTCTCCATCACCTCGACGAAAATCTCCTGGTCGGCGAACCGTCGCACCGTGCACTTGGCAAGGGGTATCTCAAGATACCCCGAGATCGCTTCGGCGAGAGTGGGATTGGAGTTACCGGCAACCAGCTTCATGGGGCTCGCGTCTATGGAGGACTCGGCTCGGAACCGACGGGGGACGCCGCGGCCTTGTAGCAATCGCAATAAAGGGATGCAAACCGCGGACTTGGGCGCTCAATCCGACCAAGCCAGCAGCTCGTCGATCGTTGATTGGCCGGACGCGGCGATCAGTTCCTTGCTGATTCCCGTCCACGGATCGGCGCGCGCGCCGCCACCGATCTCCTGGCCGGAAATGCGCCGCAACCGCTGGCCGTCCTGGCCGAGCACGTCCCAGACATAGACAAGAAGGGTGCCGCGGTTGTCACCGATGGCGGAAAGGTAGCCCTTGACCAGGTAAGTTGCGGTCGGATCGCCGTCGGGAACGATCGTCAGGTGGCGCGCGGCTGCGTGCTTGGTCATCGCCGAGTTAAGCGTCTGAAGCAGTTCGGACGGCACGCCGGTGATGGGTGCGAAGGCGAATTTCGCGGCGGCGCCCTTGATCGGGGCGCTGGTCATCGACAGCACTTTCGTCGGCGAAACGATTGGCGGACCCTGAGTCAGCGTGCAGGCGCCAAGCGTCGCGACCGCGGCCAGAGCGGCAGCAAGCCTGGCGAAACGGGATCGTCTCATGGAGTTGGTCTCAACAGCCGGCGGAGCGCATGTCTAGTCCTTCGCGGCCGTTGCGTCCACAAACGGCACTCACCTGACCTGAAGATCGAGAGATGCGGCCGAGAGCGGCTCGGGAGCGCCCGCGGTGGTGAGGTAGGTCTGACCGAGGCACATGGCGGTGCCACTATCGCTGTCCATCACGATCATGTGGGCGAAAAGAATCATGTCGGGGACAATCTCGGTCCGGTTGCCGCGATAAAACATCGGCCAGTCCATCCAGCTCGGCGAGAAGCGCGCGCCGAGGCTGTAGCCGCAGGCGTTCAGCCTGTGCGCCGCCAACCCGGCGTCGTCCATGACGCGGGCATGGGCCTCGAAAACCTCGCCGAAGGTCGAGCCCGGCCGCATCGCGTCTTCGACGGCGGCGAGCGCCTTGACGCATACATTGTGGAACTCGTGATGCCGAGGCATTGGCGCGCCGACGACCACCGTTCGCATCAGCGCCGCGTGATAGTGCCGCCAGACGCCGGCGAACTCGAGGGTGATCTGATCCTGCTCGGACAGCCGCCGTCGGCCGGACTTGTACCGGCAGAGCAATGCGTCCGGCCCCGAGCCAATGATGAATTCGTTGGCTGGATAGTCGCCGCCGCCTTTCAGGACCGCGCCCTGCATGGCGGCAAGGATTTCGGCCTCGTGGGCGCCGGCCGCAATCTCACCGAGGCCGGCGAACAGCGCGGCATCGGCGAGGATGCCCGCCTTTCGGGCGTAGTCGATTTCCTTCGGACTCTTCACAGCGCGGAGGCGCGGCATCAGGTCGGAGGCGTCGACCAGCCGGACGATGCTGGAGAACGTTGCATCGACGGCGCGGCCGTTGGCGGCCGTCAGACCGTGGGTGTCGTACTCGACACCGATCTGCTTATCCATGAGCCCGAGTTCGAGGACGAGGTCGCAGAGTTGTTGCGCCGGGCTGGCGGCGCCATCGTCGACCCAGATCCGGATGTCGCCAAGAATCGAGGTGTGCTGTGCCTGGCGAAGGTCCGGGGCGCGCGTCAGCAGGACCATCGTGCCGTCGCCGCGCAGCACCAGGCACTGGAAGAAGCAATAGCCAAAGCTGTCGTAGCCGGTCAGCCAGTACATGCTCTCCTGCGCGAACAGCAGCATGGCGTCGAGGCCACGATCGGCGATGGCGCGCCGGGCGCGAAGGAGGCGGCCGTCGAAATCCAGCTTGTCGAAATGCAGGGCCATGGCGATTTCTCCTTACCGCCGCGTGCTGCGCCAGATGGTCACCGCGGCGGCGATGATCTGGGCGTTCGAGACGGCAACGGTCTCGTCGGGCAACGTCTTGTCGTCCTCAAGGCCGACGCGGGTCGAAAAGCGCTGCAGGGCGGCGCGTTCGACGAGGGACCATGCGGTCGCGTCCATGCCGTGGAGGAGAATGGGCTTGTGGACCTCGGCCTTGCCAAGCGCGGCCAGCATCCGGTCGGCGAGCGCATGAGCGGCCGTGAGGCTTTGCTCTTCGATCTCAACCAGAATCCGGAAGCTCTTAGATGCGAGGCCGAGTGCGATGAAGCGCTCGACGTCGGCGACCGTCGCCAAGCCCGCCTCGACGCCGACGCCGCGCCTGTTCAGAAGCTCAAAGACCGCGGGCGCGTCTTCTTCGGAGAGATTGACGGAAGCATAGTCCGGCAGCTCTTTCCAGCCATCGATCATCGCCAGCCGCAAGCGGTCGTCCTTCTCGATCCAGGCGCCTGTGGAGACGCCGACGAGAGTGCCCGGCAGGCTCTGGCGAATGTCGCGAATAATCCCGTCGGCCACGGCCGGGTCGAGCGTTTCGCTGCCGTCGTCGCGGCGAATGTGGATATGCAGTTCGTGGGCGCCGGCCCGCACCGCCGCATTGGCGTCGGCGACGATTGCCGCCGGCGTCGCCGGCAGGCGCGGATGAAAGCCGACCGGGCGCGCGCCGTTGAGGCAGCCCTGGATGATCATCGGCCGTCCTCGATGACGATGGCGGAGAGCAGGCGGCCATAATCGGGTTCCTGCCGATGGGTCGTGCGGCGATAGGAGAAGAAGCGCTCCGCGTCGGCGTAAGTGCAGAGCGCGACGTCCGCCCCGGTCACGCCGGCGGCCCGCAGCCGGGAAACAATATAGGCCGGGAGGTCGAACATCTGGTGCCCCGCCCGAATTGCCGGACGAAAGAACCGGGCGTTGTCGGGGTGCGCTTTCTCGAAGGCGCCAACGAGGTCGGGCCCGACTTCGTAGTTGGCGGCAGAGATGGTCGGGCCGAGGACCGCGACGATTCGCTCGCGCCTTGCTCCGAGCCGCTCCATGGCCACTACGGTCGACTCCAGAATGCCGCCGACCGCGCCGCGCCAGCCGGAATGTGCGGCGCCGATCACGCCCGCGGTTGCGTCGGCGAAGAGCGTCGGACCGCAATCGGCACTGCCGACGCCCAGTGCAATGCCAGGTCGATCGGTCACCACCGCGTCGGCCTTCGGGCCGTTGCCCGGATCCCACACCTCCGCCACCGCTACCGCGATAGCGCTGTGGATCTGGTAGGGGGTCGCCAACCGGTCCGGCCGGGCGCCGATGGTGGCGGCGGCACGGGCGCGGTTCTCCAACACCACCGCCCGGTCGTCGGCCGAGCCGACACCGCAATTGAGGCTGGCGTAGAGGCCAGTGGAGACGCCGCCGTTACGGGTGAAGAAGCCGTGGCGGATGCCGGGGAGGGCGAGGAGATCGTGGGTAATCGGCCGCGGCGTTTGCCCGTCGCCCGTGCTTGTCGCCGCTTCGGCCATCGATCCCGTCCCGTTTGTCGCCCGTCAAGGATCATCGTCAAAGACGGGAAGCGCAAGGCCGTGCGACGAGACGGCAAGGACCTTGAACAAAGTGCCCATGGCATCCGGGTCCGCCAGTCGCTGCACTTCGCTGGCGATCCTCATCCTGGTCACCTCGTCCTTGTCGCGGCCGAGCCGCTCGGCCCGCTGGCGAAGGCCAAGGCGCATCAGGAAGTCGCGCTGGGTGACCAGCGGCCGGGGCAGGGCTCCCGCATCTCGCGCCGCCTCGGCCAGCGCGCCGAAATCGACGTGGGCGGTGAGATCGGCTTCGCCGGGTGCTGCCAGCGGATCCTGGTACCGGTGCGCGGCCACGGCCTGGAGCGTGTCGCCAAAGGCGGAACCGGGATGGCCGTAGTCGATCACGAGGGCGGCGCCGCCGTGTCCGGCCAGCCGCTCCGCCACTTGGCCGATGATCGCGTTCGCCATACGCGAAACTTCGAAGATGTCGTCGGGCGCCGCGTTCGGTGGCCCATCGCCGCCTGCGAGCGGCGATGCTGCCGGCCGCAGACCGAACGTGAGCTTGCCGTCCGGGGCAATGCCCACCATGCGTTCCGCCCAGCCGTCCGCGGTTTTCGTGAATTGCCGGATCGGCAAGGCGTCGAAGAATTCGTTGGCGAGAACGATCGCTGGCCCACCCGGCAGGTCCGCGACCTCCCCATGCCATGTAACTTCGACGCCGCGCAGCGTCTCGGCCTGGGCAGCGCGGAGGCGCGGGCTCGACTCGATGAGGTGAATCCGCGCCGCCGCGACGAAGTCGGTCCGCAGACGAGCGGCGCGCAGGGCATCGGCCATGAGCGTGCCTCGACCGGGGCCGAGTTCCGCAAGAATGAAGGAAGCCGGCGTCCCCATCGCTTGCCAGGTGGCGACCGCCCAGAGTCCGATCAGCTCGCCGAACATCTGGCTGATCTCCGGCGCCGTGATGAAGTCGCCGCCGCGACCGAAAGGCTCGCGCGTCGTATAATAGCCGTGCCGGGGATCGCCGAGGCACGCGGCCATGAAGTCGGCGATGGTCATCGGCCCGTCGGCGCGGATGCGCCGGACTAGCACCTCCGCCAGCGGCGTCACTCTCCGGCCGTCACGGCGGCGGGCTTGCGGCGCACCGACCAGACGAGGAGGCCGATGCCAAACAGGATCATCGGGATAGAAAGCAGCATGCCCATGGTCAGCCCGCCGGCGAGGAACCCGATCTGGATATCCGGCTCGCGGAAGAACTCGCTGAAGGTCCGCGCAATGCCGTAGCCGGCGCAGAAAATGCCGGAAATGAAGCCGGTCGTCGCCAGACGGTGATAGCGGTGGGTGAAGATGCGAATGACGATGAACAGGACGATGCCTTCGAGCCCGGCCTCGTAGAGCTGGCTCGGATGGCGGGCGAGGTCGCCGCCTTGCGGGAAGACCATCGCCCATGGCGCATCGCTGGCCCTGCCGAACAACTCGCCATTGATGAAGTTCGCCATCCGGACGAGGCAAATCCCGAGCGGCACGCCGGGCGCGATCACATCGATGAACGACCAAACCCGGATCTTTCGCGACCGGGCGAACAGGGTCATCGCCAGCATCATGCCGAGGAAGCCGCCGTGGAACGACATGCCGCCGTGCCACAGGGCGAAGATTTCGAGAGGGTTGGCGGCGAACCGAGGCAGGTCGTAGACGAGCACATAGCCGGTGCGGCCGCCGAGGATGATGCCGAGGGTCGCCCAGACGACGAAGTCGTCGATATCGATGGGCTTCATGGGCGGTCCCGCCGGCCCCCATAGCGCCGTGTCCCGGACGAGGCGCTTCGAATACCACCAGCTGACAAAGATGCCGACGATATAGGAGAGCGCGTACCAGCGAATCGCGAACGGGCCGACCTCGATGAGGACGGGATCGATGGCGGGGAAGGGGATGACGAAAAGCGGCATGCGAGCACTATACTATTGTCGGGGGCAGGAACCATGGCGCGGGACGCGCAAGGAACGTCGATGGCTTATTATCTCGTCACCGCTGTGCCGCGGCGAGACCGTTTGCAGGAGCTGGAGGATCGGCTTTCCCGCGACGAGTTCGTCGCGCTTCGTCCGTTTGGCGAGGCGCTTACCCAGTCGCTTCGCGATGCCCGCCGGTTTCACGATGGACTAGCGGTCTGGGAGGAGGAAGACTATTGCCGGCCGCCGCTGGCCGAGGAGCGGGCGGCGGTCCTCGACGACTATTTTGACAAGCTCGAGGTGGAAACCGTCGCCGAGGGCGAGGGCTGGAAGCGCATCGCGGGGCTGGCGCGGCTATTTCCGCGCCTGGCGATGTAAGGCGATCCCCGGCTTGCGGTCGGGCGGGTCGGTCCCCATAGTATTGAATAACCGCCTGTGGAGACCCCGCAATGACCCAGACTTCGAACCGCATGTTCGACGAACTCGCCCGGCTGATGACCGACGCGGCGAGCGTCGCGCAGGGGGTCAAACGCGAGGCCGAAACGGCCTTCCGCAGCCAGGTCGAGCGCTTCATCAACGATCTCAACCTGGTCAAGCGCGAGGATTTTGACGTGGTGCGGGAGCTGGCGTCCAAGGCGCGGGCGGAAAATGAGGCATTGTCCGCCCGGATCGCGGCCCTCGAAGCGAAACTTGCTGGCGAAACCGTCCCGGGTGGCGGCGAGCCGGGGTCGCTGACGGACGAAGCCGCCTCCAAGGTCAAACGCACACCGCGGAAGCCCAAGGCAGAAGAGGTTTAGAGAAGGCTGCCGGCCTCGAACTGCTCCACACATTCCATGCTGCCGTGCTCATTGGTCCCACAACGAATTGTGGTCGGGCGTGCAGGGCGGCCTATATAGTGATTTCAGACGGAGATTCGCCCCGGCAATCGGGATAGAGCGGGTCCCCGGCCGGCGCCAAGTCAAGGAACGGCCATGAGCCTCATCGATTTCCAGGAAGAGCGCCAGACCAACCCCGTCGACGCCATAGAGCAGATAGCCGCCCTCAACGACTGGACGTTCGAGCGCGCCGGCGATGACGAGATCACGATCTCGGTCGGGGGCGGCTGGGCCGACTACCATGTTTCCTTCTCGTGGATGGAGGAGCGCGAGGCGATCCACCTTGCCTGCGCTTTCGACCTGAAGATTCCCGAAGCCCGCAAGCTCGAGGTGATGCGCCTGCTGGCCGCGGTCAACGAGCAGCTCTGGATCGGACATTTCGACCTGTGGAGCGCCGAGGGCATGGTCATGTACCGGCAGGCGTTGCTTCTTTCCGGCGGCGCCGAGCCGAATGCTGCCCAGGTGGAACGCCTCCTGCTCACCGCCATCGAGGCGTGCGAGCGCTATTTCCAGGCGTTCCAGTTCGTCGTATGGGCGGGCAAGACCGCCTCCCAGGCGCTGGAGACGGTCCTCTTCGAGACGGCCGGCGAAGCCTGATCCCTCGCGTCCCGGGTTTGTTGCGTCATGGATCTCGCGCCCTCCTTCACCGCCAATCGGCCGCTGGTTCTGGTCGGTGCCGGCAAGATGGGCGGCGCCTTGCTTGCCGGCTGGCTGGGGCGCAGTCTCAGGCCTGATGCGGTACGGGTCATCGATCCGTCGCCACCGGAGGACAGCGCATCCCTCCTCGCCGCTGCCGGCCTCGAAGCGCAGGCCGTGCCGCCCATGGGCGCGGTGGCGCGCGTTCTCGTCGTCGCGGTCAAGCCGCAGCTCATCGGCGGCATCCTGCCGGGCCTCAAGCTGATGGTCGGCGACAAGACCGTCGTCGTATCGATTGCCGCGGGCACGACCATTGCCCAGCTCGATGCCGGTCTCGGCCCGGCCGCGATTGTTCGCACCATGCCCAACACGCCGGCGCAAGTCGGCCGCGGCATCACCGCGGCGGTCGCCAATGCCGCGGTCGACGATGCCGGCAAGGCGCTGGTGACCAGGCTCCTCGACGCCGTCGGCGAGACGGTCTGGCTCGATGACGAACGGCTGATCGATGCCGTCACCGCCGTCTCCGGCTCCGGTCCGGCCTATCTTTTCCTCCTTGCCGAATGCCTCGCGGAGGCAGGGGTCGCGGCCGGCTTACCGGCCGACGTCGCCGCAAAGCTGGCGCGTGCCACCGTGACCGGCGCCGGCGAACTCCTCTACCGGTCGGATTTGAAGCCGGCGCAACTTCGCCAGAATGTCACCTCGCCCAACGGCACGACTTCGGCCGCACTTGCGGTCCTGATGGGCGAGGGGGGGCTTGCGCCGTTGATGACGAAAGCCGTGGCGGCCGCAAGGAAGCGGTCTCGCGAACTGTCGGGCTGACTGTCGCGCTCGCGGATGTTTCGCTCATCCGCTACGCTCCCGGATCAATTGCGAAAGAAACCCCGATGGCTACTGACAAGACGAAAGCAAAAATCGTCGATGCCTTGCTCGGTCTCCTCGCCGAGCGGGATTTCGCGGCGATCAGCCTTGGCGACGTTGCAAAAGCGGCTGACATTCCGCTCGGCACGCTGCGCGAGGCCTTCGAGGGCCGGCGCGCAATCCTTGCCGAGTTCGGCAAGCAGATCGACCGAGCGGTTCTGGCAGGCGGCGCCTCCGACGAAGCGACGGCCCGCGAACGCCTCTTCGAGGTCATGATGCGGCGCTTCGATGCGCTCCGTCCCTACCGTGCCGGCGTCCGCGGCCTGGCGCGCTCCGCCCGACGCGACCCGGCGCTGGCGGCGGTGCTCTGCCGCAATGCCCAGGTCTCGG
>JBDTLN010000046.1:0-9425 GCA_039934795.1 Bauldia sp.
AGCGATAGCCGATCGGCGCCTGGAAATCGGGCGGTAGAAGCGGCGCCACCCACTTCGTTCCACCTATCCCGCCGCCGGTCCGCTCGCGGAACTCGGCTTGCGCGCGCTCGAGCGCGGCGCGGTCGGTCATCAGGTCAAGCACGGTCGTCGCGATCACCGCAGACGCCTTGCTCCACATCGGATCGATGCAGACGGGCACGCCGCCCATGGCGTGGCGCACCCATTCCGGATAGCGATAGCCGGGCTTCGGCGGCTGCAGCGACGGGCGCGCCACATAGAGGCGCACCGTCGGCGCGTGCCAAGTGTAGTCGACATAGTCGTCGGCGGCGTAGTTGAGCTGCCAGGCGGGGAGCTGGGCCCGGAATGCCTTCTCGGCTTCCTGCGGCGGCGTCAGGCGCATCATGCCGTCAAGAAACGGCTCGGCCATCGACTCGACGCCGAGGGACGACTGAAGGTCGCGCGCGAACTGCTTCGCCTCCTCCGACCAGACCGGTGCGCCGAGTTTCTCGAAGTTGCGGAAGGTCACCTCGGCCATGGCGTGGTTCGGCAGGCCGGCCCGCGTCCGGGTGATCCAGGCCTTTTCCACCGTGCAGTGGGTCATTGCCGCAATGTGGTCGGCGTTGCGATCAAGGACCGCGAAGGCGGCGGCGCACATGGCGAGGGTCGGCGCGCGCATGGCGTACTGGATCTGGCCGATGCCCGGCGCGATGTTGTCGGCCGCCGCCTGCCCGGCGATCGGAATGAACTCGTTGAGGGTCCAGCTGCCGGTGTGCGGCAGCATCGACTCCTTCATCATCTTGGAGTTCGTGTACATGAGACAGACCGCGTCGATGGCGCCGGGCGCCCGCGCGCTGGCGTGGGCATGAGCGACCGAGCCTGCCGCCGCCTCGTTCTGCCAAGTCTCCGGGTTCTCGCATTCGAAGGTGTAGATGCGGCTCCAGTAGGGTGCGCTGGCGGTGTCCCAGAAACAGCCATTGGTGAGCGCCGGGAACGAATGCGGGTGAAAGCTGATCGCCGCGTCGAGCCCGCCATAGAAGCCGTGCGCGGCATGCACCGGCTTGGCGCCGCACATCTTCTCGGCCGGCTCGCCGAAGAAGACGAGCGTGCCGCCGATGCCGTACTTCTCCATTGCGTGCCTGGCGGCGAGAAAGCCCCCGAATGAGCCGATGCCCAGCGCCGAATGCGGGTCGGTGTGGCCCGCGGCGCGGGGACTGACGCCGTCGCGGGGCTTGCGATATGGCACCGGTGCCTGGCTTTGCCCAGGCACCGCGTCGTATTCGGCGTAGCCGGCGATGACCGGTCCCGGCCCGTTTGACCAGCGGGCGCGGAAGGCCGTCGGCATGCCGGCGGTGCCGCGTTCGACGGTGAAACCCTCGCGCTCGAGGCGATCCATGTACCAGGTGGACGACTTGTATTCGCGCCAGGACGGCTCGTGGAAATCCCAGATCGTCATGTGATCCGACGAGAGCGCCGCATGGTTGGCATCGAGCCAGCCGAGCGCGCTCGCCTGTGCCGGACTCCAGTCGCTCGCGTCCGCCATTTCAGACCTCGTCGCGGATCAGCGGCGCGGTGGAACAGTGCAAGCCACCGCCGCCAGAGATGACCTTGTCGTAGGGGACTGTGATCACTTCGACGCCATGCAGTTCGAGCCGGTCGCGGGTGTAGCCGGAGACGCCTTCGGGCATGATGACGCGGCCGGGCGCTGTTGCCAGCGAGTTGATGATCGAGCTGTCGTCCTCATGGTGAATCTCGATCAGCCGGATCTTCAGCTCCTGCAGCTTTTCGAGGAACCAGAACGGCAGGAGCGTGATGTTGGCGAGGGCGAGGTCCGGCGCAAGCATGACGAAGAGCCCATCGATGTGGAGCCGGTAGCCGGTCAGCGTCACCTTGATCAACTCGACGCCCTGCGACCGCAAAACCTCCTCGATCTGCCGCGCGCCCTCGTCATTGACCCGCGACGACAGGCCGATTGCGGCGGTCTTGCGGTTGAGCCAGGCGAAGCTGCCGCCCTCGGCGACGGCTGTGCCGGAGACGGTGCGCAGGATCGGGCAGCCGAGGCGCGCCAGCGTGCGCGACACCGGCTGCTCCTCGCCGCGCCGGATGCGCGGCCCGAGGCGCGTAACGATGGCGCCGCCGCCGACGCCGATGCAGGAGTCGCGCGTGTAGCAGGATTTCATCCGGCCGGGGCCGATCGCGTCGAGATAGACCACCTCGACCCCCTCGGCGCGGAGAACCGCCGTATAGGCGTCGTGCTGGGCCTGCATGGCGGCAAGGTCAGGCCCCTCGGTGCCGCGCCAGTACCAGCCCTCCTGCTCGTCGCCGAAGGCATTGTTGTCGAGTCGCTTGGCCGTATCGACGATGTTCACCTCCGGACCCGGCCGGTGCATGAGGACGACGCGGAGGCGCCCGACATCGGTGGTGCATCCCCAGTGCCGTCCCCACCAGCGCTCGAGTTGCGCGGAATCCTCGAATGCCGGTTCAGGCTCCGACAGGAAGCGCTTGATGAGCTGGTTATATCGCCACTCGTTCTCGGTGATCGCGCCCAACAGTCTCTCCCGGATTCGGCGGGTTTTTCGCGTCGGAGGGTCAGGAGGCAAGCCTAGGATCGCTTGCCAGATTGCGCAACAGAAACTTGGAGTCGACTCTAAGGCTGGGCTTTTCGCCGCCTCGCGGGTTCGACGACGACGCCGGCGAGGATAAGGCGGATGTGGGGCACGCCCATCTGCAGAAGATCCTCGATCGTGCCGCCCGAACCCGAGATGAACCGCCCGAAATCCATGGTGGTGATGCCGACGATGAGATCGGACAAGGCTACAGGGTCGACGTCGGAGCGGATACGGCCGCGCTCCTGGTAGGTCCGGAACATCTGGACATATTGTCGCTTGATCAGCGTATTCAGTCGCGCCCCGGTCCGGCCTGCCCGGCCGCCAGGCTCGATGAACTGGGCCATGATCGCGCGCCAGCACTCGCGCGACAGATGGCGGAGGGCCTGCGTCGACAGCAGCCGCTCGAAGCCTTCTATCCCCTGGACCGGATCGGCCGGCAGATTGCGGAGGAACGCCCGCCGCGCCGGGAGCGCGACATGAACATGGCGGAGCGCCAGTTCCATGAGGAGGTTCGGCTTCGTGGCAAAGTAGTTGTAGATCGTCGCCGGCGCCACGGAGGCACTCTCGGCGATCTCCTCGATCCGCGTCGCCTCGTAGCCGCGCTCGGCGAACAACGCGTCGGCAGCGTCGAGCACCTGGCTCACCCGCAAGCGCTTGTGCTTGGCCCGCAGATTAGTGACGGTCATGTGCTGGCGTCCTCACTTTGTCGGCGTCTCGACGCGCCTTTTTGGACTCGGCTCCAAAATTGGAGTTGACGCCAAGCCTACGCACCGGGAAGATGATATGACAAGTGGGATCGGGGGCGTACCCTTGCTGAAGCTGATCAAGAATCCGCCACCCTGGCCGAACGGCGCCCGATGCGCCGTATGCTTCTCCTTTGATTTCGACGCCGAGAGCCTGCTTCACCTCTACTACCCCGAGGATTCGCGCCGGCGCATCAGCATGTCTTCGACGCTGCGCTACGGCGCCCGCGTCGCCATCCCGCGCATCGTCGAGATCTGGAAGCACTTCGGCATGCGCCAGACGGTGTTCGTGCCCGGCTGGTGCATCGAGACCTATCCGGAGGCGATCGAGCTTCTGCTGGAAGGCGGTCACGAACTCGCCCATCACGGCTACCTCCATGAGCGGCCCAACCAGTTGTCGCGCGACGACGAGGAGCTTGTCCTCAGGAAGGGCGTCGACATCATCAAGGCCGCCACCGGCAAGCCGCCCGTCGGCTATCGCTGCCCCTCGGGCGCCTATTCCGAATACACCCTCGACCTTCTGATTGAGAACGGCTTCCGCTATGATGCCTCGCTGGGCGGAGACGACATTCCCTATCTGGTCGAAGGGTCGGCCGGACGCCTGGTGGAACTTCCTTCGGACCATTCGCTCGACGACTGGCCGCAATATGTGAACATGAAGGAGTTCAACATGGGAATGACAATCCAGTCGCCGCAGCGGGCGATGGATGTCTTCCAGGCCGATTTCGACGCCGCCTGGTCGCATGGCGGCCTCTGGGCGGCCATCTGGCACCCCTTCGTGTCCGGGCGACTGGCCCGCGCCGACGCCATGGTCGGCCTCATCGAGCACATGCAGAAGAAGGGCAATGTCTGGTTCGCGACGCTGGAGGAGATCGGCGCGCATATCGACGGCCTCATTCAGCGCGGCGACTGGACGCCGTCGGTCGAACACATTCCGTTCTGGGCCAAACCCGTACCGCAGGTGGTGCGCCCGAGCCGCTAGGCGGTCGGCAATGGCCCGGTCTTTGCACCGGATTGAAAGTATCGGGGAGGCAAGCCTCCCATTGAAAGGGAAACGAGGAAGCCTGCGACCATTGGATAGAAGGGACGGTCTCGCGGAAGTCCGTCCCACACGTTCACCGTCAAAAAAGAAGAGGGACCTTCCATGCTGAGAACAAGACTTGCGGCACTCCTGTCGGCGGCCTGCCTGATCGGCGCCGTCACAGCCGCCGGAGCGCAGACGCTTCCGCCGGAGATCGAGGCGAGCAAGGTTTTGCGCGTCGCGCTCAACTCCGGCTACCCGCCGATGGAAATGAAAGATCCAAAGACCAGCGAGTTCGTCGGCTTCGATATCGACCTGGCCGCGGCGATTGCCAAGGTGCTCGGCGTCAAGATCGAATATACCGACGGCGCCTTCGAGGCGATGACGCCGGCGCTGCAATCCGACCGCGTCGATATGGTGATGTCGGGCTTCTACGACACGCCGAAGCGCCGCCCGATGTTCACCTTCATCGACTATCTGAAGGCCGGCGCTCAGTTCTACACGATGACCAGCCTCACCGACATCAAGGAAGTCGCCGACCTTTGCGGCAAGACCATCACCACCAGCCGCGGCACCAGCTACCCGGAAACGGTGAAGGCCTGGTCTGATACGAACTGCGTCGGCGCCGGCAAGCCGGCGATCGAAGTGATCGTCGACACCGACCTCGGCCAGCAGCTCACCAACCTCAAGACCGGCCGCGCGGTTGCCGCGGTGCAGGGCCTCGAGGCCGTGCCGACCATCATCGAAATGGAGCCCGGCACCCTCCGGCCGCTCGGCGAACCTTTCTCGTCGGCGCTGATGGGCATGGCCTTCCTGCCGAAGTCGACGGTGCTGCGCGATGCAGTCGCCGCCGCCCTGAAGCAGGTCATGGCCGACGGCACCTATGACGCGCTCATCAAGAAGTGGAAGCTCGACCTCAGCACCTACAAGGAAGTCAGCTTCGACGCAGGCCCGCAGCCGTAGTCTTGACGTCCGCGACTGAAACGGCGACCCCGCCGTCGCACAAGGACGAAGTCGACATAGCGCGACTTCGTCATGTGCGGCCGAAGCACTACGGCCGCACGACGGCGGTGGTCGTCATCATCATCCTCGGCGTACTCCTCATCAAGGCGTTCGCCGACGGCCAGATCGACTGGGCGACGACCCGCGAGTACCTGACCTGGCCCTCGATCATGTGGGGCCTCGCCAACACGATCTGGATGTCGGTGGTCTGCATGATCGTCGGCATCGTCATCGGGGTCATGGTTGCCGTCGCCCACGGCTCGCCCAATCCGGTGCTGCGCGCCGCGGCGATCTTCTACGCCTGGTTCTTTCGCGGCACGCCGGTCATCCTTCAGCTCCTCATCTGGTTCAACCTGGCGCTGGTTTTCCCGCGCCTCGGCATTCCCGGCGTCTGGACCGGTCGTACCGTCGACATCATCACGCCGGTGATGGCGACCATTCTCGGCCTGGCCCTGAACGAAGGCGCCTACGCTTCCGAGATCATCCGCGCCGGCATCCTGTCCGTCGACAAGGGCCAGACCGAGGCGTCGAAGTCGATCGGCATGTCGCACTTGCAGGCGCTGCGCCGGATCATCCTGCCACAGGCGATGCGGGTCGTCGTGCCGCCGCTCGGCAACGAATTCATCGCCATGATCAAGGTGACCTCGCTCGCCAGCATCATCGGCTTCAGCGATCTCCTGAAAAACGTCCAGGACATCTACTACTACAACGCCAAGGTCATCGAGCTGCTGATGGTCGCCGCCTTCTGGTACCTGATCGTCGTCTCGATCCTGTCGGTTGGCCAGGCCGCCATCGAGCGGCGTTTCGGCCGCGGCTTTGCGTCGACGGCGCGACGATGACCGCCCCGCTCGTCTCGGCGGTAAATGTCGGCAAGAGTTTCAACAAGCTTCGCGCGCTCGACCGCGTCAGCCTCGATGTGATGCCCGGCGAGGTGGTTTGCGTCATCGGACCGTCGGGCTCGGGCAAGACGACTTTCCTGCGCTGCATCAACCAGCTTGAACGGATCGATGCCGGCGCCATCTGGCTCGACAGCGAGCTGGTCGGTTACCGGCGGGTAGGCGACGCCCTTCATCCGCTGAGCGAGAAGGAGATTTCGCGCCAGCGGCGCATCACCGGCATGGTCTTCCAGCGCTTCAACCTCTTCCCCCACATGACCGCGGTGGACAACATCACCGAAGGTCCGGTGCAGGTACTGAAGAAGAGGCCGGAAGAGGCGCGGGCCGCGGCGATGGCGCTCCTCGAGCGGGTTGGCGTCGCCCACAAGGCGGATACCTACCCGGCCGAGCTTTCCGGCGGCCAGCAGCAACGCGTCGCCATTGCCCGGGCTCTCGCCATGCAGCCGAAGCTCATGCTGTTCGACGAGCCGACCTCGGCACTCGATCCGGAACTCGTCGGCGAGGTCCTCAACGTCATGCGCGACCTCGCCCGCTCGGGGATGACCATGATCGTCGTCACCCACGAAATGGGTTTCGCCCGCGAGGTCGCCGACCGGGTCGTGTTCATGGATGAGGGCACGGTGGTCGAGTCCGGCACCGCGCTGCAGATGATGACAGAGCCGGCCCAAAAGCGGACGCGGGATTTCCTCCGCACCGTCCTCACCCGAAACTGAGTCGCGCCTCAGGCCGGGTAGCGACGCTCCGCCGGACGGATCTTGCCGGCATTGCCGAGCTCGATGATGTAGCCGTAGTCCTTCTCGGTATCGAGATAGTAGTGCTCGTCATCGTCGATACGGCCGCTCTGGATGACCGGATAGCCGCGGCGGGTGAAGTCGGCGACCGCCTTCTGGCAATCGGCATAGAACAGCTTGATGTGGTGCAGGCCCTCGCCATGCTTGTCGAGGTGCTCGTCATAAATGCTGTAGCCGGTCAGCGGCTGCATCAACTCGAGCTGCGTGTCGCCGCTCCACGCCACCGCGATGTAGCAGGTGTGGGTCGCCGGCTTGCCGCGGTACGTGTAGTTCTGCACCTTCTGGGGCGTGAATTCGTAGATGTCCCAGGGACCGATCTTGAACACGTCCCAGTGCTTTTTCATGGCGGCTTCGAGATCGCGAACCACCATCGCCACCTGCATGGTGGCGCCCTCCTTGAACACTCTCATTGGCGTCCCTCTCCAGGCAAGCCGCCGGCCGTGTGCCTGGATGCACACTTTGCGGCGCGAACGCGCTCAGCCTAGTCGGTTCGGCCGAAACGGAAAACAAACGATTTTGCCCCCAAAACAGGGTCTTCATCGACGGAGGACGCCAGCATGGCTCCCGTATTCCAGACACGTCGCCATCTCCGCGCAACCTGCCTTGCGCTGCCGGCGGCGATTTTCTGTCTTTCTCCGGCGCTCGCCGGCGATTTCGTCAATATCTCCGGCGTAGGCGGCGCGACATACCCGGAACTGGTCTCCGTGCCGGCGACCGGCCCATGGAGCGATCCGTCCTTCCAGAAGCAATTCCCGGATCTCTTTGCCCTGCGCGAGGTGCGGGTCAATCTCCTGCCGCTGGTCGAGCCGGAGCCTGATGGCGCCGCGATGGCCGGCGTCGCCGGCTCGAAGCGGCGAGGTCCCCCAGCGACCTTGAACATTCGAGGGCCAAAAATAACGATCCAGCGACGGCCCTAGCAGCCCTGGCCGCCGACGCGCCCGGCGGAGCCGGCCAGACGCGCCTTCCAGGTCTCGCTCTCAAGGACATCGCGGTTGACGACGCCGCGCGGCACGCGGCCTTGCTGGACTTCGAGCACCGCCCGAACGTCAGCGGCGCCGTTGCCGGCGAAGCACTGATCGGTCCAGCACAGCGCGTGCGGCGCCAGGATCACGTTGTCGAGTTTCAGGATCGGGTCGTCCGCGTCCGGCGGTTCCTGCTCGAGGACGTCGAGGCCGGCTCCGGCGATGCGCCCCTCCTGAAGGGCCCTGGTCAGCGCCTTCTGGTCGACAAGCGGCCCGCGCGCGGTGTTGATGAGATAAGCGGTCGGCTTCATCAGCGCGATGCGCTCGGCGTTGACGATATGCCGTGTGTCCTCGTTGAGGGGACAGCTGACCGAGAGCACATCGGCGCGCCGGAAGAGGTCTTCCAGCGAAACCAGCTCGACGCCGAGCTCCGCCACCTGACCGGCGCTGACGAATGGATCGTAGGCGACGAGCTTCATGTCGAAGGGCCTGAGCAGCCGCAGCGTCTCGGCGCCGATATTACCGATGCCGAGCGAACCGAACGTGCGCCCGACAAGCCCGACACCCATATGGTCGGAGCGTCGGGCAAAGCCTGCGGGGCCTTCTCGCGTCAGCTTGTCCTTGATGGTGAGCTTGCCGGTAAGCGCCAGAAGGAAGGCGACGATCGACACCGCCACCGGCCGCCGCACGCCATCCGGCGTGATGACCAGGGCGATGCCGGCCTTGCTGCACGCCGCCACGTCGACCGTGTCGTAGCCGACGCCGAAGCGCGCCACGACAGCGAGCCGGCCGCTTTTGGGAACGCTGTCCGCGGCGAAACGGTGGCCGAGCAGGATGAGGGCGTCGAAATCCTCAAGCTGCCCGGCGCGCAGCGGGCTGACCGATTCGAGGAAAGCAACTTCGACGCCGGGCGCCGAGCGCAACGGCGCGAGGTCGAAATCCGGGTAGGTCGGCGACCCGTCGGCCTTCCTGAAATCGCCGGACAGCGCCACCCGAAAAGCCCCGGCCATGCGTCAGCCCTTCCTCTTGCCTTTGGTGCCGGCGCGCAGCCGCGCGATGCCGTCCTGCAGCGCGTTGTGCAGCAGCCAGACGTCGCCCGTGTAGCAGATGAAATCGAAACCCTCGTCGTAGATGGCGATGCCCTGCTCCACGGTCGGCACGAGGCGGCCAAGGGACTTGTTGTGCTTCGTAGCGGCGGCGACGGTCTTGGCCAGCGCTTTTTTGAAATCCTTATGGTCGAACTCGCCCGGGATGCCGAGTGAGACGGACAGGTCGTTGTGCCCGACCCACAGGCAGTCGACGCCTTCGATCGCCGCAATCGCGTCGGCGTTCTTCACGCCTTCCGCGGTCTCGATCTGGACGAACAGGGTCGTCCGCTTGTTGGTGTCCCGGAACCGCTCCGCC
>JBDTLN010000047.1:0-9392 GCA_039934795.1 Bauldia sp.
TAGGTGTCGCCTTGACGAGTTGCACGGTTCCGGCCGCGGGCCAGCCGACCTTCGTCCTCGCGGAGGACGAGATGGAAATGGGCGTCGGCATCCACGGCGAGCCCGGCCGGCGCCGGGTCAAGCTCGGCAGTGCCGACGCCATAGCCGACGAGATGGTGGCAGCTATCGCCGGCGATCTGGACAAGGCCGGCGACGCGCTCCTGCTGGTCAACGGATTCGGCGGAACGCCCCTGATGGAGCTCTACGTGATGTACCAGTCGGCCCGGGCGCGGCTCGAGAAGCGAGGTTATCGCGTCCGCCGCTCCCTCGTCGGCAACTACGTCACCTCACTTGAAATGGCCGGCTGCTCGATCACCGTCACGGTGCTCGATGACGAGCTAGCTGGGCTTTGGGACGCGCCTGTCCACACGGCGGCGCTCCGCTGGGGCATGTAGTCAGGGGGGAGCGGGCGGCGTCGGCAGCACAGCCTCGGGGATGGCACGCGGATCGTATGTGCCCGGCTTGGCGCGGCGCATGTGGCGGAGGGCGACCGGCAGGAAGAACAGGATGACGAGGACCTTGGCGAAGGCAATCGGGGCGAGGCCGACCGTCAGCAAGAATACGAAAATCAGCGCCAGCATCGCGACGATGAAGATCATCAGCAGCCAGTTGGCAATGTAGCCGCCGGTGCTGTTGCCGACGCGATAGACCGTCGGCGTGCCGCGCTCAGCCATTCGCCGGTGCAGTTCGCGGAGAAAAGTCGAATATTCCGCGTCGAGCGCCTTGAAGTTGCCGACGCTCACATAGTCGAGGTTGAACAACTCGGCCATGCCGCCTTCCCGGAGGATGATCCGGGCGCGAAACCGGTTCGTTGCCCAGCGCGTTGGCGCGAAGGCGAGCCGGATCTCGGAGATGTCGTCGTAGAAAACGCCGTCGAGCGGCTTGCCCTCCTCCTCCCAGGTGAGGGCATCGTCCGTCAGCCGGTAGCGCCGACGGTTGACGAACGCGTTTGAGCGGAAGTCGTAGACTGTCTCGTCCGGCATCGGATCTGAGCTCCTTCAGCACGAAGTCTATCAGGCGACGCCTCCCACCGGCGTGAACTTCCGCGTCATTTGCCGGCGAAATCCGCCTCGCCTGTCGGAACCGGGGCTCGGGCGCGCTATGCTGCGCCACCCGCCGATCCCAGGGACCGACGATGCCGCCAGTCCTGCCGCCATTCAATGCCGAATACGCTGCGGACGACGCGGCGCTGGTCCGCCGCTTTATCGCGGAATCCGCCTTGCCGCCGGCCGGCGACGACCGCGTCGATGCCACGGCGGGATGGCTGATAGAAGCCATCCGCGGCCAATCCGGCGCTTTCGGCGGGTTGGAATCGTTCCTCCGTGAATTTGCGCTGTCGACCCGCGAGGGGCTGGCGCTGATGGTCCTCGCCGAGGCGCTGCTTCGCGTGCCCGATACCGCGACGCAGGACCGGCTCATCGAGGACAAGCTGGCCGGTGGCGAATGGGCCGAGCATACCGCAAACGCCGACAGCTGGTTCGTCGCCGCTTCGACATGGGCGCTGGGCGTTTCCAGCCGCATTCTCGACCCCGGCGAGACGCCCGACGGCATCCTCGCCGGAATCGTCCGGCGCATCGGCCAGCCGGCGGTGCGGACGGCAACGCGCCAGGCAATGCGCGTCCTCGGCCATCATTTCGTACTCGGCGAAACGATCGAGGAAGCGCTGAAGCGGGCTCGCGCTTCCGAGGCGCGGGGCTATCGCCATTCCTACGACATGCTGGGCGAGGGCGCCCGCACGCGAGCCGACGCGGGACGGTACTTTGACGCCTATGCAAATGCCATCGAAGCGATCGGCAAGGCGGCAGGCAACCGACCGCTGCCCGATCGCCCGGGCATTTCAGTCAAGCTCTCCGCGCTCCACCCGCGCTACGAAGCCGTAAATCGCGAGCAGGTCCTGAGGGAGCTTGTGCCCTCGCTCCTCGACCTCGCACGGATGGCGATGGAGTACGATCTCAACTTCACCATCGACGCCGAGGAGGCCGACCGGCTCGAACTGTCGCTCGACGTAATCGGCGCGACGGTCGCCGATCGGTCGCTCGCCGGCTGGAGCGGTTTCGGACTGGCTGTCCAGGCTTACCAGAAGCGCGCCGCGGCAGTCGTCGATTGGACGAGTGATCTGGCGGAAGCCCTCGGCCGGCGCCTGATGGTGCGGCTGGTCAAGGGCGCCTACTGGGACACGGAGGTCAAGCGGGCGCAGGAGCGCGGCCTTGCCGGCTATCCGGTGTTCACCCGCAAGGCGGCGACGGATCAATCCTTTCTCGCCTGCGCCAAGCGGCTGCTGACGGCCCGGCCGCGCCTCTATCCGCAGTTCGCCACGCACAATGCGCTCAGCGTCGCGACAATCCTGGAAATGGCCGGCACCGGCGGCGGTTTCGAATTCCAGCGGCTGCATGGCATGGGCGAGGCCCTCTACAATTCGGTCCTTGCGAGGACCAAAGCCGCCTGCCGGATTTACGCGCCGGTCGGCGGTCATCGCGAGCTTCTCGCCTATCTGGTCCGGCGGCTGCTGGAGAATGGCGCCAACTCCTCTTTTGTCGCCCTGGTCGGCGACCGTTCTATTTCGGCCAAGCAGTTGCTGAAGCGGCCGGCCGAATTGCTGGAGAACGGTGCCAAGGTCCGCCACCCCCGAATTCCGCTGCCTTCGCAACTTTACGCTCCGGCCCGCGTCAACTCCCGCGGGCTTGAGTTCGGCTCCAGGGTCGACCTCGCTGGCCTTGTCGAAGGAATAAAGTTAGCCGGCGTAGCTGCGGTCGATGCACGGGGGGTATTGGGGAGTGGCGGAGCCTTGTCGCGGGTCAGCCCGATCGACGGAAAGACCATCCTCGGCAATGTCATCGAGACACCCGTTGAATCGATAGATGAGGTCATTCGGTTGGCGGCGGGAGGCTTTGCCACCTGGTCGGAAACACCCGCTGAGGCGCGAGCGGCAGTCCTTGGACGGCTGTCCGACACACTTGAGACGGAGCGCGACGCGCTGGTTTCGCTGCTGGTGCGGGAGGGCGGCAAGACGCTCAACGACTGCGTCTCGGAGGTGCGCGAGGCGGTGGACTATTGCCGGTACTACGCAGCCGAGGCGCGCCGGCTCCTCACCGAGGACATGCCGATGCCCGGACCGACGGGCGAGCGCGATATTCTGCGGCGTCGGCCGCGCGGCGTTTTCGTCTGCATATCGCCCTGGAACTTCCCGCTGGCGATTTTCCTCGGCCAGGTCACTGCGGCACTGGCGGCGGGGAACGCGGTCGTCGCCAAGCCGGCGGAACAGACTCCGCTGATTGCGGTCCGGGCTTTCGAGGTGCTGCACCGCGCCGGCATTCCAGTGGCGGCCGCGCAACTCGTGCTCGGTGACGGGAGGCTTGGCGCAGCGCTGGTCGCTCATCCGGCGGTTGCCGGAGTCGCCTTCACGGGTTCGACCGAGGTGGCGTGGGCGATCAATCGCGCGCTCGCCGCCAAGAACGGCCCCATCGTGCCGCTGATCGCCGAGACCGGCGGCATCAACGCGATGATCGTCGACGCGACGGCTCTGCCGGAGCAGGTCACCGACGACGTGATCGCTTCCGCTTTCCGCTCGGCCGGCCAACGCTGCTCGGCGCTTCGTCTCCTCTGCCTGCAGGAGGATGTCGCCGACACCATGCTGGCCATGATCGAAGGCGCCGCCGCCGAGTTGAAGCTCGGCGATCCCGGTGACCCGACAACCGATGTCGGACCGGTCATTGACCGCGAAGCGAAGGACAATCTGGAGGCCCATGTCGCTCACCTGAGCCGATCGGCGAAGGTCCGGTTTGCCGGCAAGATCCCGGGTGGCGTCCTCGCCGGTGGCGCCTTCGTCGCCCCGCGCATCATCGAATTGCGGAGCCCGCGCGACCAGACGAAGGAAGTGTTCGGGCCGATCCTTCACGTCTTGCGTTGGAAGGCGGGCGAGCTCGACGGCCTCCTCGACGCCATCGCGGCCACCGGCTACGGCCTGACCCTCGGCATCCACAGCCGGATCGACGAGACGGTCGAGACGATCACCCGGCGGTTGCCGGTCGGCAATGTCTACGTCAACCGCAATATCATCGGCGCGGTGGTCGGGACCCAGCCTTTCGGCGGCTCGGGACTTTCCGGCACGGGGCCGAAGGCCGGCGGTCCGGATTATCTCCGCCGCTTCGTCCTGGAGCAGTCCGTCTCGGCAAACACAGCTGCAGCCGGCGGCAACGCTTCGCTGATCGCCATGGAAGACGGCTAGCCATGCGACCGCGCCGCCCGCTCTGCCATCCTGCAATCCCGCCGAGGTAACAAAGACGATGACCGACAAGGCCTTTCTCGCCCGCGCCATCGATCAGGGGAGGGGTGTTTCGCCCGCCGATCTGGTCATCAAGAATGTCGGCCTCCTCGACATCGTCCAGGGTGGCGTGACGGTCACCGATATTGCCATTTGCGGCGACCGGATCGTCGGGACGTTCGAGACGTACAAAGGCACGCGCGAACTCGACGGGACGGGCCTCTTCGCCGTCCCCGGGTTCATCGACACGCACCTTCATGTCGAAAGCGCCAAGGTGCCGCCGCAGGAATATGACCGCTGCGTCCTGCCTCAAGGCGTGACGACCGCGATCTGCGATCCGCATGAGATCGCCAACGTCCTTGGCCTCGAAGGCATCCGCTTCTTCCTCGACTCAGCTGAAACGACGGTGATGGACTTGCGCGTCCAGCTTTCGTCGTGCGTGCCCGCGACGGCGTTCGAGACGTCGGGCGCCAGGCTCCTTGCCGAGGACCTGCTGCCGCTCCGCTCGCACCCTAAGGTCATCGGGCTTGCCGAGTTCATGAACTACCCGGGCGTCCTCAACAAGGAAACCGAATTGCTCGACAAGCTGGTTGCGTTCCAGGACGGCCACATCGACGGCCATGCGCCGCTCCTGCGCGGCTACGACCTCAATGGCTACCTTGCGGCGCGTATTCGCAACGACCACGAGACGACGATCGCAGCGGACGGGCGCGAAAAGCTGCGGAAGGGCATGACGGTCCTCATCCGCGAGGGCTCGGTGACTAAGGATCTGCATGCCCTCGCCGAGATTCTCGACGAGAGCACGTCGTCCTTCTGCTGCCTTTGCACCGACGACCGCAATCCGCTCGACATGGTCGAGGAGGGACAACTCGATTTCATGGTCAGGTCGCTAATCAAGCTCGGGCGGCCGATCCATCATGTCTACCGCTCGGCGAGTTGGTCGGCGGCGATGGCTTTTGGCTTGCGCGACCGGGGCATCATCGCGCCCGGCCGTCGCGCCGACATCGTCCTCGTCGGCAGCCTTGAATCCTGCGATGTGAAGACCGTCATCTGCGCCGGCCGTATCGTCGAAGACGCGCTCTTCGCGGCGCGGAGGAAAGTCGCCCCTGTCGGTCTCGCCAGCGTCAAGGCGCCGAAGGTGACCGGCGCCGATTTCCGGATTCCCGGCGGACCGAGCGAGGTCCAGATGATCGGCGTCGCGCCCGGCCGCATTGTCACCGATCGCGTCGTCAGGCATGTGCCGGCGACCAATGTCGAGCGCCGCGCCGACCCAGCAAACGACATCGCCAAGGTGGCGGTGGTCGAGCGCCACGGCAAGAACGGCAATATCGGCCGCGCCTTCGTCACCGGCTTCGGGCTGCAACGCGGCGCGATCGCCTCGACGGTCGGTCATGACAGCCACAACATCTGCGTCATCGGCGTCGACGATGCGGACATGGCCGCGGCAGTCAATCGGCTGAGCGCGATCCAGGGGGGCTACGTCGTCGTCGTGGACGGCAAGGTGCTGGCCGAACTGCCTCTCGAGATCGCCGGCCTGATGAGCACCGAGCCTTTTGAAGCGATCCCGGACAAGTTGCGGGCGCTCCGGAGGGCCGCGGCGGAACTGGGCTGCACCCTGGCCGACCCGTTCCTGACCGTCGCCTTTCTTCCCCTGCCGGTCATTCCGCACATGAAAATCACGGATTTCGGCCTGTTCGACGTCGATAAATTCGCGCTGGTCGAGATGTAGCGGGCTGCGTCCGGTCGAATTAACCAAGTCCGCGCCGGCGCCCGGAGTCGTTCATGCGCTCTTAAGGCGGGTCGCAGAAAATGGCCGACAAGCAGGCCTCTGACCCCGGCGTCCGGATGAACTTGAGAATCTTGCTGCGGGTCGCGATGCCTGCGGCAATCGTCCTTTTCGTCACGATCGCGGCGGTCCTCACGTCTTTGAACGAGATGGCCGGTGAGGTGAATCGAATCGATGACATCAACATCGAGCGTTCGGTCGCCTCAGCCGTAAGTCACTCGCTTCGCCACGTCGCCGGCACGCACGAAGAATATGCCCACTGGGACGAGGCGGTCCGGAAGCTTTCCGGCAAGCCGGATGACGAATTCGTCAACGAAAACTTCCTCGGCTCGACCGAGACCGCAAAGCTCTTCGACACCGCTTATCTCATTGACGCCGATGGGCACGATGTCTTCGCCCTCCACGGGGGCAAGGTCGTGCAAGTCTCTTCGGTCGCCGCCTTCGGCGACGGGCTCGGTGTCCTGCGCGCGGGCCTGCCAGCCAACGGAAGCAGCTACAGCGTCAAATCCGGTCTCGTCGACGGGGCCTTCGGGCTCATGGAAATCGCGGTCGGGCCGGTTGTGCCGTCCTCACCCGAATTTCAGGAAGCAAGCCATCCGCCACGGCTTCTTGTCATCGGCAGGAGCTTTGACGAAGGGCTGATTGCCCATATCGGTGACGACTTTGCTTTGAGCGGACTCCATCGGGTCGACGCTCGCGCCAGCGGCCTCAAGGTTGACCTGGTCGATCCGGCCGGCCGCGTCCTCGGCGCACTGGCCTGGTCGCCCAGCCGGTTCGGCAATCAAGCCCACGCCAAGATCAAGGTCAGCGTGGAGACCATGCTGCTCCTGCTGGCCGTGACCACGATCCTGCTCATCGTCATGGCGCTCCGCGCGATCCGCAAGGTGCAGCGGAGCGAGGAACAAGCGCGGCACGATGCCACCCACGATTTCCTGACCGGGCTGCCCAACCGTCCGGCGCTGGTCAAGGCTCTTTCCGAGGCGATCGAGCGGCATCGGGTGGGCGGCGCGGAGGTCGCCCTGCTTTATGCCGACCTCGACGGCTTCAAGCAGGTCAACGACGCATACGGACATGGCGCCGGCGACCGCCTGCTCGGCATGGTCGCCGAGGGTTTCAGGTCCATTTGCGGCGACCGCTTGCTGGCCCGCGTGGGCGGGGACGAGTTTGCGGCCTTGATCGAAGGCAAGAACGTGGTGAGCGACGCCAAGGCGATCGGCCGCGAGATGGGCCGGCTCCTGCGACCGCCACTCGACGTTGAGGGTCGGAGGGTCAAAGTCAGCGTCAGCATCGGCATTGCCAACCTCGAATCGAATGTCGTCTCCGCCGAGGAGTTGCTCCGTCGCGCCGATGTCACGATGTACGAGGCCAAACAGTATGGCGGCAGCCGGGTCTTCGTCTATCGGGCCGGCATGGACGCGATCCGGCAGGAGAGACTGGCGATCGCCGGCGATTTGCGGGCGGCAATCGGTTCCGACGCGCTGACATTGGACTATCAGCCCATCTTCGACGCGGCGACCCGAGAGGTGGCAGCGGTCGAGGCGCTGCTGCGCTGGGTCAGGCCGAACCACGGCGCCGTGCCGCCAAGCGTGTTTGTTCCGATTGCCGAAGAGTACGGCCTCATGGACGACCTGGGCGCCTGGGCGCTGCGCCAGGCATGCCGCGACGCACTCCCCTGGTGGGGTGTCAGGCTGGCGGTCAATGTGTCCGCGGCCCAGCTTCAGAAGCCCGACTTCACGGCGACGGTCTCGGCAATCCTCGGCGAAACCGGCCTGCCGCCCGGCCGCCTGGAGATCGAACTTACCGAGACCTACCTGGTCACACACACCGATGCCGCACGCCAGACGCTGGACGCGATCCGCAGTCTCGGCGTCGCCACGGTCCTCGACGATTTCGGCACCGGCTATTCGAGCATCGGCTATCTCCGGCGCTTCAAGTTCGACAGGTTGAAACTCGACCGGTCGCTGATCGCCGGCATTGTCGAGAATCCGCGGGTGCAAAGTCTCGTCCAGGCGACGGTCGCCCTTGGCCGTTCGCTCAACCTGATCGTGACGGCAGAAGGCGTTGAGAACGAAGGCGAGGCGACTCTGCTGCGCCTTGCCGGTTGCCGGGAATTCCAGGGCTTCTTCTTTGCCCACCCGTGCACGGCCGAGGAGTTCACGGCGCTGTATCGGGACGGCGCCGCCAGACCGGCCGTCGCGTCGATCGCGTGAATTCGCAGCGGGGCAGGGACCGTCCCGTCCTGTCGACCTACTTGAACCGGCCGAAACGCTGCAGCACCTCGATCTTGTAACCATCGGGATCGCTGACGAAGAAGAACTTAGCGAGGACCTTGCCGTCCCACGGCAACTCGCGGACCTGGCCCGGATTGAGGCCTTCTTGCGAGAAGCGGGCGTGCTCACCCTCGATATCGCCGACGACGAAGGCAGCGTGACCATAGCCGTCGCCGAGATTGTAGGGCTCGGTGCGGTCCTTGTTGACCGTCAGCTCGACCTCGAACGTCGACTCGGCGTTGGCGAGATAGATCAGCTCGAACGTCTCGAAGGGATAGCGGCCGACCGGCTTCAGACCGAAGGCCGCCTCGTAGAAGCGAAGCGAGCGGTCCGCCTCGAGGACGCGGATCATGGAGTGGACGACCTTGGCCACGCGGGCCCTCCTGCTGTTCAGACTTCGACGACGCGGTCGGAGGCGAGAATCGCCTTGGCGAATTCCGGCATCTGCAGCCCGGCCTTGACCTTGGCTTCGAGGGCGGCCTCGGCGGCGCGGACGGCCTGCAGCGCTTCGATAGTTTTGGCGGCGCGAGCCCGCGGTACGACGACGACGCCGTCGCCATCGGCGACGATGATGTCTCCGGATTCGACCTGGACGCCGCCGATGGTGACGGGCAGGCCAACGGTTGCCGGCCCGTTGCGGACGGGCGAGTTGGGTGTGACGCCGGCGGCGAAACAGGGCAGGCCGACGGCGACGATGCCGACCACGTCGCGGACCATGCCGTCGGTGATGAAGCCGACGACGCCCTTGTTGCGGTACATGCCCATCACCAGGTCGCCGGTGGTGGCGGTTCCGGTGTAGGCGTCGGCGGCGCAGACGATGATGTCGCCCGGCCGTGCCACGTCGAGGGCGCCGAACAGGCCGAGATTGTCGGCCGGGCCGCAATGGCATGTGACGGCGACACCGACGAGGGTGGCGGTCAGCGGCGCGATCGGCTTGATCCGGTAGTCGAGGGCGGCCCGGCCGCCGAGGGCGTCGACCACGGGACCGGTCTGGGCGCCGGCGAAGGCGGCGACCTCCTTGGCCTTCGGGCGCGGG
>JBDTLN010000048.1:0-9389 GCA_039934795.1 Bauldia sp.
CAATACTCGACTATGGCGCGGCGCTTGGCGTTCTTGTCTGGTTCGGGCTCGGGCTTTGGATGGGGCATATGGGCCGCGCTTTCCGCGAGCGTCGACTGTGGGCGGCGATCCTCTATCCCGTCTGGTACGTCGGCATCGTCGAGATTCTTCGAATTTTCTACTGGGGCGATGCGCGCTTCAAAATTCCGCTCATCGCCGGGCCATTGATCGTCCTCTACCTGCGGCGCGCGATTCTCGACCGCTCGCCGGCCGGCCGGTCGCAAGTGAAGGTGTGGCGAAGAACAGCGATCCCGGACACCCGCGGTGTCCCCTTGAGGTACTGACGGCTGAGCGGGCGCCGCTCCGGCGTGAACGTCCAGAATGTTTGGTGGCGTAGCAGGTGTGTTCATGAGTATGACGAGTTTGACGCTGGTTTCGCGGTCCGGGCTGGCCAAGCCGAGGGACAACTGGAAGATTCTGGCGGTCGAGGGCATCTCCTCGATGATCCTCCTCGGCGACGTCCTCGCGATCGTCCTGGTCGCGCTGACGACTGGCATCGCTTATCACCTCGTCGTCTACGCCCACGCCGGCGACATCTCCTCCTACGCACGGATCGGTGCGATTGCGGCGACGCTGCTGATTGCCTCGAATACATTGCGCGGGGGATACAACGCCGCCAACTTCTCCGAGTTTCGCCCTCACCTCTTTCGTTCGACAAACCTCTGGAATGTCGTCTTCGTCGCACTGCTGGCGATGGGCTTCCTGACGAAGGTGACGGTTACATTCTCCCGCGGGTGGATGATCCTCTTCTATGCAGCAGGCTTGTTGACGCTGCTTGCCATGCGTTTTTTGGCGGTACGGGCGGTTTCGGCCGCGACTCGGGCCGGCGTGTTGTCGAGCAAACGCCTGTTCCTTGTCGGCACCGGGCCTGAAGTGGAGCGCTTCGTCCGACGGGGAACTCGCTGGCCGAGCAGCGTGCACATCGTCGGCTGCCGCTTCCTGACCCCGATGCCGGAAAGCGTATCCAAGCGCACCCGGGACTCGGTGCTCGACCTCGACCTTGACGAAGCGACGACCGGGATCCGGCGTCTCGAGCCTGACGCGATCCTCGTTCTGGCGCCGTGGGCCGATACAGAGGTGATCGGCCGGTGCGTGGAGCGGATGCAATCCCTGCCTGGCGAAATCCATCTCGGTCCGCATCCGGTTTTCGACGATTTCAACAGGCTTCAACTGGCGAAGCTTGGCCAGACATGGGGCCTGCAGCTAACGCGCCAGCCGTTGTCGCCTGTCGAAGTGCTGCTGAAACGGACCTTCGATCTCGTCGTCTCGTCGGTGGCGCTGGCAACACTGACGCCCCTCTTTCTCGTGATAGCTTTCCTCATCCGGAAGGACAGCCCGGGGCCGGTCTTCTTCCTGCAGCAGCGCTACGGCTTCAATCAACAGCCGTTCCGTATCGTGAAGTTCAGGACCATGCGAACCCTCGACGATGGCACGACGATCCGCCAGGCGACGCGCGACGACCCGCGTGTGACGCGGATTGGCCGCTGGCTGAGGCGCACCAACCTCGACGAAATTCCGCAATTGTTCAACGTCATCGCGGGGGACATGTCGCTAGTCGGCCCACGACCGCACGCCCTTTCCCATAACCACGAGTACGAGCGAAAAATCTCGCTCTATGCGCGGCGGCACAATGTCAAGCCTGGGATTACGGGCTGGGCGCAGATACACGGGCTGCGCGGCGAAACCGATACCGCGGACAAGATGCGTCGACGCGTCGAACACGATCTCTACTACATCGACAACTGGTCGTTCGTGCTCGATCTGGTGATCATGGCGAGGACGGTTCTGTCGCGCTCGGCGTATCGCAACGCCTACTAGCCGACGACGAGGGAGATGGTGGTCGCGATCGCCGCTGAGAGGATCGCGATCCCCCCGATCCACATAACGACGATCACCGGCCAGATTCTACGCGGCCTGACCTGAGGCACCAGTTCGCCCGGACTCAAAGGCCATGCTTCAAGATCGGGCTGTACCGCCAGCAACGCGACTGAAGCGCGATCGATCTCCGTGAGATCGCGGTTTAGGGTTGGTTCTTCCCTGATCTGAAAGCGCGTAGGCGCGGTCACGGGTGGCCGAACTCTGGTTGCGAGCTCCGTTCCGTCGCCCACCTGAAGCGGTCTGATTACCATTCCGCCGCAGGGTAGAAGGTAGGGAGCCCATCTTCCTTCCAACAAAATTGATATAAACTTGTCGAAGTATTGTAGTATAGCGTGATTGAAAATTAACTATAACTATAAGGGTTAATTGGAATCGTCGATAGTCGGCTTCAACATTGTATTTCGGATATCTCGATAGATATTTACCACGTTCGTAGGTCATCGACACAACCTATCGCCTTTTACTAGCGAACTTGGCCGAACCATTTTAGTCTTTCGTTAGCCAAGATGTGGCCGTGGTACTCGCGATAGGCCCGCGAGTACGTTTGGGCAGGAGTGTTGCCGTGTTTTCCCATGTGGCAATGATTGTGGCCGTTCTCGAAGCCGCTCATCCGACCGCGTCTGCGCGGATCATCAATCCAGCGAATCCCGTGATCCTTGCGGCCGCCAAGGCATCGGCGACGCAAGACGCCAACCTGCCCTACGTCGATTCCCTGGTAGCCAGGGCCGAGCAACTGCTCAAAGACGGGCCGGAGCGGGATCCCGCCGCCGCGGCCTCCTTCCTTGAGGAAGCGGCGAGCGCCGGCAACGTCCAGGCCATGATCATGCTGTCCGACCTCGCCCGTCGCGGCGACGGCGTCCCGGCCAGCTTCACCGACGCAAAGTCGTTCCTCGAAAGCGCCGTCGCGGCCGGCGCCCGCAAGGACGGAGCCCGCCTCCTCGGCGATCTCTACCGGCTCGCCGATGCGCCGAACCGCGACGCCGCCAAGGCCGCCCAGTTCTATCAGCAGGCCGCCGACCTCGGCGACCCATGGGCGATGTTTGCCCTCGCGGATCTCGTCAGTCGCGGTGACGGAGTGACAGCAGATTTCGACCGTGCCAGAACGCTGCTCGAGGGCGCAGTCGCCGGTGGCGCCGCCAAGGATGGATGGCGGCAAATTGGCGAACTCTATCGCCTCGCGGATCCGAAGCGCCGCAATCTGGCGGAGGCCGCCGAGGCGTACCAGAAAGCCGCCGACCTCGGCGATATCGGCGCGATGCTGACGCTGGCCGAGATGGTTCGAACGGGCAATGGCGCACCCGCGGATTTCATCCGCTCCCGCAAGCTGCTCGAAAACGCCATTGCCGCGGGGGCCGTCAAGGACGGTGCCCGCCTGCTCGGTGATCTGTACCGCTTCGCGGACAAACCCAACCGCGACCCGGCACGCGCGGCAAAGAGCTATCGGCGCGCCATCGAACTCGGCGATACCTTCGCCATGCTGGCGCTGGCGCGCATGACCGCTTCCGGCGACGGCGTGCCCGCCGACTTCAACAAGGCGGTCGGACTCGTCGACGATGCAATCGCCGCCGGCACAGGTAAGGACGGCTGGCTCACCCTCGGCGACCTTTATCGCGCTGCCGGCGAACATACCGACCTCGCCAAGGCCGCCGACGCTTACCAGAAGGCGGCCGATCTCGGCCACGGCGGGGCGATGATCGCGCTTGCGGGCATGGTCGAGAAGGGCGAAGGCGTTCCGGCCGACTTTGGCCGCGCCGAGGCACTGCTCCACGATGCAGTCGCGACCGGCCTTGTCATGGACGGCTCGCGCGCCCTTGGCGACCTGTACCGAGCGCCCGGAGACGCCGGTCGCGATCCGGTCAAGGCCCTGGCGGCATACAAGCAAGCCGCGGACCTTGGGGACGCCGCAGCAATGATTTCCCTCGCTCAAATGCTCGGGCATGGCGAGGGAACAGCAGTCGATTTCGACGCGGCAAAAGCCCTTCTCGAGTCCGCCGAGGCAGGCGGCATGCCCAAGGAAGCCTGGCGCGAACTCGGCGAGTTGTACCGGATGGCCGATGCTAGCCATCGCGATCCGGCAAAGGCGGCCGATGCCTATCAGCGCGCCGTCGAACTCGGCGATGTGTCGTCGATGATGCGGCTCGCGCAGATTGTCGGAAGCGGCGACGGCATTCCGGTCGACTTCGACCGCGCCAAAGCGCTTCTCGAGAGCGCGGTCAAGGCCGGTGCGGAAATGGACGGCTGGCGCGCCCTTGGCGATCTTCATCGCAGCGCCGACGCGGCGCACCGCGATTTGACGCTCGCCGCCGACTACTATCAGCGTGCCGTCGGTGTCGGCGACGGCTGGTCGATGATGGCGCTTGCTCCAATGGTCGCCAAGGGCGACGGGGTGCCCGCCGATTTCGGCCAAGCCGTGAAGCTCACCGAGGGTGCGATCGCCGCTGGCCTTGCCGAGGAGGGCTGGCGTGCGCTCGGCGAACTCTACCGCGCTCCCGGCGCGAACCAGGACTATGCGAAGGCCGCCGTTGCGTTCCAGCACGCGGTCGATCGTGGCGATGCGGGCTCGATGCTGGCCCTCGGCCATATGCTCGGACGCGGCGAAGGCGCATCTGTCGATTTCGGCAAGGCCGAAACATTGCTGAAAGGGGCGATTGCCGGCGGCCTCTCGAAAGACGGCTCGTTCGAACTCGGCGAGCTCTACCGCAACGCCGATGACGACAACCGCAACCTGACCAAAGCAACCGCGGCATATCAAGACGCGGTCGATGTCGGGAATCCCGCCGCGATGATCGCGCTGGCTTCGCTTGTCGGGCGGAGCGAAGACCTGCCGGCCGACTTCAAGCGAGCGAAGACGCTTCTCGATGGCGCGATCGCCGCCGGGCTTCAGAAGGACGGTCTGAACGAGCTTGGCGATCTCTACCGGCTCACCGACCCCCAATACCGCGATCCAATGAAGGCGATCGAGGCGTATCAAGGCGCGGTCGATCTCGGGCACACCGGAGCCATGATGTCGCTGGCGCGGATGTTGGCGACCGGTGACGGCGCTCCGGTCGACTTCGACCGGGCCCGAGCGCTCCTCGAGTCGGCGATTGCTGCCGGCGTGACGAAGGATGGCTGGCGTAGCCTTGCCGACCTGTATCGCAACGCGGACGCGGCACATCGCGACCTCGGCAAGGCGGCGCAAGGCTATCAGACAGCCGTCGATTTGGGCGATGCGTGGTCGATGATGGCGCTTGCCGAAATGACTGTGAAAGGCGACGGCGTACCGGCCGACTTTGTCAAGGCGAGGACCTTGATCGAAGGGGCCATTGCCGGTGGACTGACGAAGGATGGATCGCGCGCCCTGGGTGACCTCTATCGCAACGCTGACGCCGAGACTCGTGATCCCGCCAAAGCCGCTGAAGCCTACGTCACCGCAGTCGGCCTCGGCGACACTGGCTCAATGCTGGCACTCGCCAATATTCTTGCCAACGGCGATGGCATTGCGGTCGATTTCAACAAGGCGAGAGGCCTCATCGAGTCCGCTATCGCTGCCGGAGAGGAGAAGGACGGCCAACGCGCCCTCGGCGACCTCTATCGCACGGCAGGCGCCGTCTATCGCGATCCCGTGAAGGCCGCCAGGGCATATGAGCGCGCGATCGAACTCGGAGATGCGTGGGCGATGCTTCCCCTTGCCCAGATGATCGCCAAAGGCGACGGCGTGCGGCAGGATTTCGACAAGGCCCGCACCTTGCTCCAGTCGGCTATCGACAGGGACGTCGGCAAGGACGCCTATCATGCTCTCGGCGACCTCTACCGGTTCGCAGGGGACGGGAACAGCGACCCTGCGGCAGCCATCGCAGCCTACGAAAAAGCCGCCGACCTTGGCGATGCCTGGGCGATCCTTTCGCTCGCCGAGATGGTCAATCTCGGCGAAGGCACGAAGGCCGACACCACGAAGGCGCTGTCGCTCGCCCAGAAAGCGATCGACGCCGGACTCGTCAAGGACGGCTCACGTTTGCTGGGCGCAATCTACGTCAGTAACCCTGCGCGTCGCGATCCGGCAAAGGCGGCAGTCGCGTTCCAGAAAGCCATCGACCTCGGTGATCCCTATGCGACCATGGCGTTCGCGCCGATGCTCGCTCTGGGCGACGGCGTGCCCGCCAACTTCAACAAGGCGCGCGACATGCTGGAAGCGACCATCGCGGCCGGTTACGCCAAGGACGCAGCCAAGATCCTCGGCGACCTCTACCTGTCGCAGCCGCGCACCAACAAGACCCTCGCCAAGGCCAGAGAGAGTTACGCGCTGGCCGCACAAGCGGGCAATGCACAAGCGAACCTTCGCCTGGCAATCATCCTCAGCAACCAGTTCAAGGATCCATCGGCGCGGGCTGGCGCAATCGAGCAATTCCGAATCGCCTCGAGCGCGCTTGGTCCCGACTTCGTCGCCAAGGAGATGATGCGTCTCAACGCCAAAACCCTGATCGCGATGACCCAGGGGTTCCTCGCCGAGTACGGCTACGAGGGACCGGTGGATGGCGTAACCGGGCCGGGCATGCAGGCCAGCATCAAGATCTACTGCGACGCCAGAAGGGTCGAGAAGTGTGAGACGAGCTTCGTTCGCCAGAGCCTTCTTGCCCAACTCCTCTCGGACACCCAGGCGCCGAAAACGATGGAGCAATAGCGCCCCGCCGGCGCTACCCACGGCTAAGAACGCAAACGGCCCCGGCGCGAAAAGCGCCGGGGCCGTTCCTTGTCTTAGCTAGAGGTGATCAGCCCTGGTGGGTCTTCCACCGAACCAGGTCGATGAACTTCCTGAGCTGCTGCGGGGTCAGCTTCTCCAATGCAGGTTGAGCAGCCTTCCGAAGCGTCTCGTCGGCCGAATATGAACCGCTGAGTGCGTCGGAGAACTGGTCGTACTGGAGCACGAGGGCGAGGTCGTCACCGACCCGCTGCTTCAGGTCCTCCGGGAGTTGTGGATAGAGACGAAAGCCCAGAACGACCCGTCCGCGGGCGATCCACCCCTCCTTGTGGGCCGTCCGCCAGGACATGCGCAGCGCCTCGAAGAGGCGGCTATCCGTTTGCCCCGCCTTCACCAGCCAAAGTGCCTTGGCATACCAGAGCTCACCCGAATACGGGGCCCGGCTCAAGGTTTCTTCGATGATCGCGAGACACTCGGACTCGTGCGCAGCGATCGGCGCCGCCTCCACCTTCGTTAACGGCTCCGGATCGCATCCTGGAAAGCGCGACAGCATCAGCGCCGGATCGTCGATGAAGCGGCCGACGAACCCGGCGCGGGCGCGAATTGCCGGGTCGACCACCAGGCGCGATCGAACGAGGCTGCTGAACTCGGGCAACCAGGTTGACGGCGGTGTCGAGCTCACCACGGCTGCCAAGCGAACGCTGGCCGCTAGGCCGATGGCGGCGCCGAGGAGGGTGAGGCCGACGACTGCCGTACGGGCGGTCGCCCGTGAGGCTTGTCTACGCCGCGCCGTAGTACTGGCTGTATTTGCGTTGTTGGCCATAGGCGTAGGTCGACGTGCGGTCGACCTGATTGAGGATGCCGAAGAGAGGTACGTCAAGGCGAAGCGTGAGGTCGCGGAGGCTGGATCGGATGTGCCGCTGGCTCGTGGTTGCGTGACGCACCACGAAGATGCCGACATCACAGTAGCGGGCGACAATTCTCGCGTCGACGACGAGCCCGATCGGCGGCGTATCCAGGATGACCACGTCGTAGTTGGCGCGTGCGAACTGCATCAGCTCGGCGAAGCGCTCGGACATGAGCATCGCATCGGTGGCAATGACGCTACCTTCGGCGCCAAGGATGAAATCGAGCTGCCCATTCGGTTCACGGACAATCGGAAACACATGGTCGCCCCCCGCCGGTTCGGCGAGGAGGTCGATCAAGCTCCTTTCGGCTTTGTGTTGGAGCGTCCGGTGGATCATCGGATGCCGCATGTCGGCGTCGATGAGCAGGGTCTTGCTGCCCGTCGCCGCCGCATGACGGGCGAGCGAAAGGGCCATCGTCGTCTTGCCATCCCCAGGTAGCGGTGAGGTCACGAAGATGCAGAGCTTGTCCTTCGGCGCGAAAGCATCAATCCCCAGCCGGACGCGACGAACGGCTTCCGAGAACGCAGACAGGGGCTGATCCACGATGGCCATGTCCGGGCGACCGCCATTGGCTGACGCCGACTGGCGCGGCACGCCGGCAAGGATGGGGATGCGCGTCACGTCCTCGAGTTGCTCGATGCTGCCGACGCCGCCAACGTAGTGCTCGCGAAGGATGGCGAGGCCCAGGCCGGCAAAGAAAGAGAGCACCGCCGCGGCGGCGGCGACCAGGCCAACCGACGGATAGCTGGGTCGGTCCGGTGCCTCGGCGGCCGCGACAATGCGTGAGTCGGGCAGGTTGAAGTCGGTCTGCTGTTCGACCTGGCCAAGCTTGGTGAGGAAATTGTCGTAGAGCGCGCGCCGGGTTTCAAGATCGCGCTGGAGGCGGAAAATCTCCGCCGAGAAATCCTTCGGCAGTTGCTGCTGGGCAAGGGCGCGATCGAGTTGGCGGCGCAGATCCGCATTGCGGCTGTCGGCCACTGACATTTCGGCCTGGACGGAGGCGATACGCACATCGGCTGCCTTGCGAATTTCCTCGTCGAGCGAAGCGAGCTTTGTTCTGGCGAGCTCCGTTAGCTGCTGATCGGTGGACGCCATTTCCTCGATGAGCGCGGCACGCTGCCCGGCGAAAGCCGACTCCTGACCTTCGATGAGTTGCGACAGGCGAGCAAAATCGCCAGTCTTGGCCGCCGTTTGCAGGCTGGCCAGCGCCGCTGCACCCGCATCCCTCTCTTGCGCGGCCGCGCGAAGTCCTTGCATGAGGGTACGCGTCTGCGGTGAGGCCGTTTCGGCAAGCTTTGTCTGCAGGACGTTATCGATCTCCTGCTCCAGCCTCGCGATGTCGGCGGCGATGCTCGCCACGCGGCTACGCAGGAACTCGGCGGCCCGCTCGGTCGAACTGAGCTTGGCCTCGATCTGCTCCTGGAGGTAGGCATTGGCGACGGCGTTGGCGACCTGCGCCCCGCCTTCAGGCGACGCCGCCTCGGCGGCAATCGATACAATGCTGGTGAGGCCACGGCGGCTGATCTGGAGCCGCTGGCTCAGTTCCTTAAAGAGAGCCGCCCGGTCCGCCGGCGAAAGGTCGGTGAACGAGCGTTTGGCGAGCGGCGTTGCCCCTTCGCGCGGACCAAGGCCGACCAGCGAACGGAGGGTCTGAAGCAGCGGCGGGCGGCGCGCAAATTCCGGCCAGTTAACGAGGTCAAGCGAGCTTGCGGCGCGACTGAGCACCGCTGACGAGCGCGCGATTTCGACCTGCGTATCCACAACCGTTCCGGCACCGATCCCATCGACGATTCCCGGCTCGAAGCCCAGCATCTGGGCCTCCCTGGTGTCGACCGCGAGGAGCGCTGTCGCTGTGTAGCGCTTCTCGAGCTGGGACGTGACCAGCA
>JBDTLN010000049.1:0-9249 GCA_039934795.1 Bauldia sp.
TCGTCGACGCGGCGGCCGACCTGGCTGACGATGCGCTGGCAGATGTTCATCAGCTGCGTGTTGTCGCGGAAGCGCACGGCGGTCTGCTGCACGCGGCCGGCGACTTCGATGTAGGTCTTGTGGGCGCCGTTGACCATGATGTCGGCGATGTCGTCGCGGGCCAGCAGCGGTTCGAGCGGCCCGAGGCCGAGGACGTCGTTGCAGATGTCCTCGAGCAGGTCCTCCTGCTCGGCGATCGACATCACGATGTTCTTCAGCGCGATGATGTCGTTGACGATGTCGCGGATTTCCTCGCGCGCCGATTCGAGGTCGAGGCGAGCGAGCTGGGCGAGGTCGATGGTGTCGATCAGCGCCGAGAAGATGATCGACTTGACGTCGTAGAAGTTCTCCGATCGCCGCACGCCGACCTCGGACGGCGCCGCAGGACGGGACGGCGGCGCGCGCTGCGTCTTGGAAGCTTCCGGCGCGGCGCTCTTCGCCGAGGCCGGTTCGACGGCCGGCGTGGCGGAGGCGGCAGGACGCGGGACCGGCGGCGGAGCGGCGCGCGGCGCCGAGGCGGCCGGCGGCGCAGGCGCCTTGCCTGGCGGCGGCGTCGTGCCGCCCGATCCCGTCGTTCCGCGTTTACCGAACATCGACGACCCCTATCAGGCGCTTTTCTTGCCGCGCAGCTTGGCCAGCATCGGACCAAGCGTCGCGCGCTTCTGCTTCTTGACCTCGCCACGGCCGGTGACGATCTGGGCGATCTGCTTGAACGACGCGGCGACCGCACTCTTCGGATCGGTCTCCTCGATCATCTGGCCGTTGTTGGCGGCGGTGCCGAACAGGTGGGCCTCGAAGGGGATGACCGCGGTCGGGGTGAGGTTCAGCGCGGCGCTGAACTCCTCGATCTTGATCTCCGGACGCTTCGCCATGCCGCTCTTGTTAATGACCAGCCGGGGCGGCACATCGTGCTTGCGGCCCTGCTTGAGGAGATCGATGAAATTCTTCGCGTTGCGGAGATTGGCGAGATCGGGCTCGACGGTGAGCACGATCTCGTCGGCGGCGAGGAGCGTCTTCTTGACCCACGACGTCCACAGATGCGGCAGATCCATGATCACCACCGGCACGCCGTTCTGGGCAACGTCGATGACCTGCTCGAAGGCGTTCTCGTCGAAGTCGTAGGTGCGATCGAGAGTCGCCGGCGCGGCGAGGAGGCTAAGGTGATCCGAGCAGCGGGCGAGCAGGCGGTCGAGGAAGACATCGTCGAGCCGCTCAGGCGAGTTGACCGCCTCGGCGATGCCCTGAGTCGGGTCCTGGTTGAAATCGAGGCCGGCGGTGCCGAAGGCGAAGTCGAAATCGGCAACCACCACGTCGTTCTCGAAATTGCGGGCGATCGCCCAGGCAGTGTTGTGGGCGACCATCGACGAACCGACGCCGCCCTTGCCGCCGACGAAGGCGATCGACCGGCCGAGGGGCTGCGACGAACGCTCAACGTAGAGATCGGCGATGGTGCGGATCACCCGCATCAGGTCGACCGGGAAGACGAGATATTCGCTGACGCCGCGCTGAACCAGCGCGCGGTAGAGATTGACGTCGTTGACATGGCCGATGACGACGACCTTGGTGCCGGCGTCGCACACTTCGGACAGCCGGTCGAGCTCGGCGTCGAGCCGCTCACGCGACAGCTTCGATTCGACCATGATGAGGTTCGGCGTCGCAGCGGCCTGATAGAACTCGGCGGCGGCGGCGATGCCGCCCATGTGCACCTTGACGTGCGCCCGGGCCATGCGCCGATCGCCGGCCGCCGACTCGATGGCCGTGGCCAGTTCCGGCGACTCGCAGAACGCCTGGATCGAGATGCGCGGTACCGGCCGCACCTCGCCGGTGCTGCTCTGCGGCACCAGCCGCCCGTCCTCGGGTACTGCGTTTTCCTGCTGGGCCAGATTGGACATCAGTTGCCAACTCCCGTGGCGACCGCGCCGCCCGTCGTCGGTTTGGCGCTCGTGTAGTCGGATCCGTTGCGGTATTTCTTGAGGACAGTCACGCGGCGGCCGGCGTCGGACGGCATCACGCCGCGCGGATAGAGAAGATCGAGGGGATTCTCTACCATCGCCGCCAGGTTCTGCTGGCTGGCGCAGCCGAAGTTGCCGTAGTTGCGGTTGGCGGAGGTCTTCGTGACGTCGTCGGCCCACGGGCCGCATGCCTCGGTGTGGGCGGCGACGCGGTTATACGCGAGCCTGACCGGTGCGCCGGTCTCCTGGGGCCCTGCCTTGTAGCCGCGGAAGTCGATCTCGCGCGCCCCGACACCAGCGGCGATCAGGACGTCGCGGATCTCGTGGCTGACCGTGGCGGCGGCGACTTCGTTCGGCGAATCCACCGGCGAGACGATCGCCATCATGCCGCTGCCGCTGGCGATGAAGCGCTGGGCGAAGCCGGCGACAGTCTGCCTGAAGCTGTCGGGCAGGCGCGCCATGTCGATACCGATCGGGATGTCCATGGTGTCGATCGTCTCGGAAATGGCGATCGGATGGCTGACCCGGTAGTCGTCCGGCACCGAGCCGGTGATGTCGGCGGGGTTCGGCGCGGCGCATCCTGCCAGCCCGGCCGCCACGGCCAGCGAAAGGGCGGCCGACACTCTCCTTATCGCGGCGCGACGGCTGCGAGCGGGGGCGGAGGACGGAACGAGTATCATGACCTGAGGCTCCATTGCGGCCAATTTCCCGCACTCATTCGATGATGTAGCCGACGCCACCCTGATAGGTGCCGTCCGGCGCGACCTTGCCTTGCGCGCCGTAAACCCGGTTGAGCTTGCCAAGGAAGTTTGAGGAGAGATCGTCGGGCGTCGAGAATCCGGCATCCGGGCGAGCCAGGGCGTTGCGCGCGACTGGCTTGACGATATAGGGCGTGACGATGATGACGAGTTCGGTCTCGTCACGCAGGAAGTCGCGGCTGCGGAACAGCGTGCCGAGAATCGGCAGGCTCTTCAGGCCGGGCAGGCCGGCGATCGACTGCTTGACGTTGTCCTGAAGCAGGCCGCCGAGAACCATCGAGCCGCCAGAGGGAAGTTCGAGCGTCGTCTCGGCCCGGCGTACCTTCAGCGAAGGCAGCGAAATGTCGGCGATCTGGATGGCGCCCTCCTGGGAAAGCTCCGACACCTCGGTCTTGACCCTGAGGCTGATGCGCCCTTCCGACATGACGACGGGGCTGAAAGTCAGCGCGACGCCGAAGGGCTTGTAGGCGATTGAGACGTTGCCCTGAGAGTCGCGGCCGACCGGGACCGGAAATTCGCCACCGGCCAGGAAGTTCGCCGACTCGCCGGAGATGGCGGTGAGCGTCGGTTCGGCCAGGGTCCGGTAGAGGCCGCTCTGCTCGAGCGCCTTCAGCGAAGCGCCGAGGCGGCTCTGCGCGTAGACGCCAGGGTCTCCCACCGCGCTGCCTGGGGGGTGGGTTGCGAAGGTCGTGACGTGATCGCCGCTGATCACCGACGACGGGCCGGTTCCCTTGACGGCGAACGGCAGGTTGGTGATGGCGCTGAACAGAATGCCGCCGATGCTGACATTCGAGGCGTTCCAGTCGATGCCGAGCTGCTTGACAAGGCTGCGCTGGACTTCAGCGATGCTGACCTTGAGCTGGACCTGGTCTTCGCCCTCGATGGCGAGAAGGTTGATAACCTTGCTGGTTGGAACGATCTGCACATTGCTCTGCGTGGTCGTTCCCGTCACGACGCCGTTGGCGTCGACGGTTGTCGCGGGCGTGGTTTGCGCAACGTTCATCGTTTGCTGCGGTCCGCTCGCCGCCCCGCCATTGGCGAAGGCATCCGCGATCTCGATGGCCTTGGCGGCATCGGCCGCCGTCCGCACGCTGCCGGAGAGCACCATGTTGTCGTTGACGACCTCGACGGAAATCATCGAACCGGGGATCAGCCGGTTGAGAATCGGCGCGATCTGGTTGGTGCCGCGTTCGACCTGAAGCTCCAGGGAGACGATCTGCGCACCGGCGCGATCGAAGATGATGACGTCGGTCTGGCCGACCTTGACGCCGGTCAGGTAGATGCGGCGCGGCGTGCGAATGACGGCGTCGGCGATGTCGGGATTGGAGACCAGCACGTCGCGGGCGTCGCGCTGCAGGTCGACAACAATCGACTTGTTGAGGCCGAGCTTCTGGATCCTCGCCTTGTAGGGCATGGCGGCGACGAGCCCCGAGTCGGCGCCGGCCAGGTCGTCCGGCGACGCCGCCGCGGCAACACCGCAGCCGATGCCCAGGGCCAGCGTGGCGGCGACTGCCGCGCGGAAGGTTGTACCCAACATCTTCAAAGCCCCTCGATGTCCCAGCCCGTGACCGATCATTTCGACCCGCTGACTTCCTTGGCGACGCCGTTGCGAACGACCGTCACCGAGCCGCCGCGCTTGGTGCCACCGATAAGGTGGAGGGCGTCGGCGTTGGCGGTACCCGGCTTGTCGGTGGCGTCGGCGATGCTGCGCAGGGCCAGGGTCAGCCGGTCGCTCATCTGCTGCGCGACGGTCAGGATCTGGGCCTGCTGCGGCGTGAGTTCGAGCGTCGCTGTCTGGCCGATGACAACCTGTTCGCCGTCCTTTTCCTCGATGGTCTGGTCGATGGCGAGGACGCGGACATTGTTGAGGATGGTCTCGGTGATGTACTGGTTGCCACCGGAGCCACCTGCGGCGGCGGTCTGGCGGGTCATGATGACGTCGACCCGGTCGTTGGGAAGAATGAAGCCGCCGGCGCTGGTGTCGGCGGCGATGCGGGTGGCGACGGCGCGCTTGCCCTCCGGCAGGATCGCCGACATGAAGCCCTGATCGGTGCGGATGAGCTTGGCCTCGCTGATCGGCTCGCCCTCGAAGAAGGTCGAGCGCGCAAAAGCGCCGGCGACCTTCTCGGCGGCATCGGGCGCGGCACTCTTGGTGAGGAACTTGCCGGAGACTCCCTTCGTCGGCCACGGCTCCCAGGCGACCGAGTCGCTCGCCAGCCTGGTGCCGGTGACGATGTCCTTCTTGGCGACCAGAACGTCGACGGTTTCGATGCTCGGCGCGTTGGCGCCTTTCTGCGGAGCAGGTGTCGGCCGCGACGTCAGGTTCAATGCCAGGACAGCGGCGAGAATACCTGCGCCGACTGCGACGCCAAGAACGGCGACCCGTGCGATTTTCATAACGCCTAACCCTCAACCTCAAGACAGACCGGCAGGGTCCAGCCTGCGTCTTAATTTCGTCCTTCAATCGTGTACTTATGGTTAATCAGCCGTGAGAAAGTTTGCTTAACGAAACCTTGACGGCGCTAGTCGCGCCGCGGCGCAATCATTCGCAAGGCTTGGCCGGACAAAACGATCGCCGCGGATCAGAGCGCGGCGATATGCATCCAGATGGTCTCGGGGTAGATCATCATCGCCGCGGCGGCGAGCGCGATGCCATAGGGCACGCCGGAGCGCGAATCGTGCAGCCGCTCGAGCCATTCGGGACTCGACACCGAGGCCGGCAGCACGATGCTCTTGCGGAATACGAGCACGACCATCGTCAGCACACCGCCGAAGATGGCCGAGGTCAACACGAAGTCGAAGACATGACTCCAGCCGACCCAAAGCGCGATCGCCGAGGCAAACTTCGCGTCGCCGCCGCCGATCCAGCCGAGGGCGAAACAGGCGAAGGTGACCGCGAGGACGATCCCGCCGGAGAGCAAGTGCATCGACAAGGTGTTTAGATCCGCTCCGGTCAGCGGGAAGAGAATGACGAAGCCGGCGAGCAATGCCAGCGACAGCCGGTTCGAGATCGTCATCGTGAAAAGATCGGAGAGGGCGGCGAAAGCCATCGCCAGGGGGAAAAGGGCAAAAGCCAGATAACCAATGGTCGCCACCGGGCGTACTCCGTCGAAACCCGTTCCTTTCCTAGCCGATCACGATTAAGAGCGTCTGAACGGGCCCCGGAACGCAGTAAGGCCACGCCGACTTCCGCCGGCGTGGCCTTTCAGAACATCGAAAGACGATGAGCGAGACTACGGGGCCGCGGCGCCGCCGCTGAGATCGTCCGAAATCGTCTGGAAGGTGGTGTTCAGCTGGCCGCCGAGGGCGGTGGCGCCGACAATGATGGCAACGCCGATGAGCGAGGCGATGAGGCCGTACTCGATGGCGGTCGCGCCGGACTCGTCCTTGGCAAAGCGGGCGAAAAGGGTCTTCATCTGGAATTCTCCTGGTCAGGTTGTTTGAACAGCTGTGGCTCGGTCTTGTGCAGGTCTTCTCTTAGTGGCCGTAACCGAGTGTCAAGCTAGCAACAAATTCCTGAAGCTTAGTTAATCTCAGAGGCTGGACTCCGACCCTTGAAATACGCTTTCTTAATAGTAAATCCCCGTTCATTTTAAATATACATGAGTTTCCGCCAGTGTTTTTTTGAGGCTCTTATTTTTGACTATTTGTTTACCATGCGAGCTAACTGAAAACTTACCTTGCGAAACGATCCCCTTTCCCCGCCACGGACGCGGCTGACGGACCGGCCCTACCGGGCCTTAAGGTTTCGTTTACCATCCTCGCCCACTCTCCGGCCGAATGGACCGCCGGCTGGAGGGCAGTATGCTTCGCGGATTCGCCCAGGACGAACGTCTCTCGATCATCAGGACGCTGACCGGCATCGCGGTCGTGGTCGCCGGCATATTCCTCGCCCGTGCCGCGGCCCACGCCGCCGAGCCGATCTCCATCTATATCGACCGCGCCAAGGTCATGCGCATCTCCCGGCCGGCCGAGACCGTCATCATCGGTAATCCGGCGATCGCCGATGCGACGATCCAGGACAATCAGATGCTGATCATCACCGGCCGCAGCTACGGGACGACCAACCTGATCGTCCTCGACAGCAGCGGACAACCGATTGCCGACGAGATTCTGACGGTCCAGGCGGCGGACGACTCGCTGGTGACAGTTTTCAAGCGCGACGATCGTCAAACGCTGAGCTGCAACCCGGACTGCGGGCCGACGCTGGCTATCGGCGACGATGCCAAGTCGTTCAGCTCGGTCAAGGGGCAGATCAGCGACCATCAGAGCATCTCCTCCGGGCAGTAGCCTGCGGCGTGGATGGTTAGCGTTCCCTTTCACCGATCGCTCTACTTTTCGCTGTCAAACGAAACGCTTCCTAAACGGCGGACTGCTATCCCAAGCAAGACGGGACGTATCTGGCGTCCTGCGCGGATTGACCGGATGGCCCGCTTTTCACCAATCTCATGGGCAGCACGCGGCGCGGCACTGAAGTGCATGTTGCGCCGCGACGAGAGCGGGGCAACGGTCGTCGAGTTCGCACTCGTCGTCCTGCCCTTCACCGCGCTGATGTTCGCGATCATCGAGACGGCGTTGCTTTTCCTCGCCGGGCAGACACTGGAGACCGCCGTCGGGGATGCCGGCCGGCTGATCCGCACGGGCCAGGCGCAGAAGGCAAGTTACGATGCCGCGGCGATGAAGACGGCGATCTGCGATCACGCGCCGGCGATGTTCAAGTGCGAGGCAAACCTGAAGGTCGACGTACGCACCAGCGCGACGTTCGATTCGATCAACCTCGACCAACCGGTCGTCGATGGCGATTTGAAAGATGACAACTTCACCTATGACGACGGCAAGGGCGGCGAGATCGTGGTGGTGCGCGCCTTCTACGAGTGGCCGACCTTCGTTCATCTCCTCGGCCAGGACTATTCGACGCTAGCCAACGGCAAGCATCTGCTGGCGGCCACCGCGGCGTTCAAGAACGAGCCATTCCCGTGGTGAAGGCTTGCCGCGTGATGACCGTTGAAATGCGCCTCGTCTGCGACCGCCTCGCCGAACTGCTGCGCCAGTTCGCGGCGGACCGCCATGCCGTCTCGGCGCTCGAATTCGCCCTCATCCTGCCGATCATGCTGACGCTGTATTTCGGTACCGTCGAGGTGGGAACCGCGCTCACGATCAATCGCAAGGTCACCCACGTCACCAGTTCGCTGGCCGATCTCGTCACCCAGTCGAAGGTCATCTCCAACACCGACATGACCAACATCTTCGACGCCGCCGAGTCGATCATCGTCCCCTACAACGTCAACACGCTGAAGATCACCGTCTCCGGCATCACCATCAACGCGGCGGGCGTCGCCAAGGTGACCTGGAGCGATACACGCCACGGCACGGCGCTCACCGTCAACTCCACGGTTACCGACCTGCCGGCCGGCGTCAAACAGGCCAGCACCTTCATCGTCACCGCCAAGGTCAGCTACGACTTCGCGCCGACGATCGGCTATGTGCTGACCGGTACATTTACGCTCAACGACCAGTTCTATTTGCGGCCCCGCGCCAGTTCCACGGTCTGCCGCGTCACCTGCTAGCAGCGCCGGACGCGGCGCCGGTCACCGCGTGCCGGCCGACGCCGGTGCGATAAGATCGGCAATGCCGGCATAGAGGTCGCCGTTGACCGCGGCGAAGCCGCCGCCACCTTCCCGATCGACCGCGTCCAGCGCATCCGGCGCTTCGCCGGACATGGTGAGCAGCGACTCGGTGAGCAGCGACTTGAACTCGTCGGGCAGATCCGAACGAATGGCGTGCGGCCCGAACGGGATCAGTGGCGACTGCCAGACGATGCGGATCTCGTCCATCGACAGGTCGGCGTCGGCGACCATCTGGGAGAGGACGCCAAAACTGTAGCCGGTGGCGAAGTCTCCGGTCAGGCTCGACCAGCCGACGGCAAGATCCGCCTCGCCGGCGAGCAGCGCCGCCATCGCGGCCTTCGGGTCGGGCTTGTCGAGGATGGCGGAGAAATACTGCGCAGGAACGATGCCCTCGCGCGCGAATGCCTTCAGCGGAATCAGCCGGCCGGCGACCGAATCCGTCCCGGCGAGGGCGAGGCGCGCGCCCCTGGCGTCGGCGAGCGAGCGAATCGGACCATCGGCGCGGGCAACCAGGATCGCGTGGAAGCCCTCCTCGCCTTCGGCCGCCGTCGGCACCGCCACCGGCTCGACGCAGCGGCAGGCGGCGCTGGCGCTGGCAAAGCTGGCGGCGCTGTAGATGGCGTACTGGATGCGCGCGCCGGCCTGCGCCTCGATCAGGGCGTCATAGGTTCCCGCCGGGATGAGTTCGACCGGCAAGCCGAGTTTCTCCTGAAGGTAAGCGCGGAAGGGTTCGAGCTGCGCCGTGCGGTAGGAGGCGTTGGCGCCGGCGAGAAAACCGATCCGCAAGACTTTCACATCGTCGCGCCAATCGGCGGCGGTGGCGGCGCCGAGGCTCGCGGCGAGAAGCCCGGCGGCGACCGTAGCGCGGAGCAT
>JBDTLN010000050.1:0-9045 GCA_039934795.1 Bauldia sp.
GTGCCTCGTTGACCTTGGCCCAGCTCGGCAGCTTCTCGACCTCCTTGATCCAGCGGTCGACGTTCGGAAAGCCCTTGAACTCGTCGCGGGTCACCATGCCGGCGCTGAGCAGCGCGTAACCGAAGATGTCCGCGATGGTCATATCATTGCCCGTGAGGAACTTGTTGTCCTTGCCGAGCCAGTGGTCGTTGAGCACCTTCAGCCACTTCTGCGTCTGGCTCTTGCCCCATTCGAGCGTGCCCTTCTGGGTCGCTTCGTCGCCGCGCTTGTGGTGCGGAAAGATCTGCGGATAGACCACGTTGTACGCGTAGTCGCGATAGAAGCCGGTGTTGAACCAGTCCATCAGCTCGTTGACCCTGGCCCGCTTCTTCAGGTCTTTCGGATAGACCGGCAGATTGTACTTGTCGGCGAGGTATTTCATGATCGCCGAGCTCTCCGTCAGCACGAAATCGTCGTCGACCAGCGTCGGCACCAGCCCGTTCGGATTGATGTCGGTGTAGGGCGGGCTGGCGTGCTCGCCCTTGTAGAAATCGAGCGCCACTTCCTCGACCGGCAGCTTGTTCTCGGCGATCAGCGCGCGCACCGGACGGCTGGTATTGGAAACGAGGAGCACATAGAGCTTCGTCGGCATTGGTCTTCCTCCCATGGCGGCCGGACTATCGCGGCGCACGAAGCGCCGGTTCGCGGCCTTGGCTGTTGGTCAGGACGGACGGCGCGCGTCGCTGTAGACCGGCCGCTATCCTTATGTCGGACTTGAAGAAAGAGGCGTCGCCGCCCCCTCTTCACGATACCGCAATCTGCCTCATCCGGAAAAATCGGCAAGATGCCCGGCGCGGTTATTTGCCGTACGGGTTCTTCGGCGAGCGATCGTCGGACAGGCTGTCCCGGCTGCGCCGGATGAGATCCTCGATCGCATCGGCGAGGTGCACCTCGCCGATATTGTAATCGCCGCGGGCGACGCGCAGGCGATGCGCCTCGAGCAGCACCTGGGCATGGGTGTAGCCGACCGGCGGCTCGAATCGATACGAGGCGACTTCGCAGAGCAGCCCGAGCGGATCGCGGAAATAGATCGAGTCCATGAAGCCCCGGTCCTTCGGACCGCTATGCGGGATGCCACGCTCGTCCAGGCGCTTGACCACCTGCGCAAAGGTGGCGTGCGAAACCGAGAAGGCGATGTGGTGGACACAGCCGATCTCGGTCGGGTTCGGCGTCGGGTCGGGCTTCCGCGTTTCGTTGGTGAACACGGTGATCAGCCGCCCGTCGCCGGGATCGAAATAGAGGTGACTCTCCTCCGGCACGTCGAGATTGGGCTGGTCGAAGACGAACGGCATGCCGAGCACGCCTTCCCAGAAATCGATCGTCGTTTGACGATTGGCGCCGACCAGCGTGATGTGGTGGACGCCCTGTGTCTGCATCTTCTGCATCGTATTCGCTCCCGGCGGACCTGTTTCTCGTCAGCCTATGTAAGGCAATGCCGTCAAAAGTGGATTCCGGCCGTCTTCGGCCGGCATTGCGGTGGATCAGGACGGGGTGTCGGCCCCTGCGGCGGACACCCCCGCCACGCCGGCTTCGCCGAGCCGCCGGTTCATTTCGCTCCGTTCCTCGACGAGACGATCAAGCTCGGCGTGGAGAGCGGGATTGCGCTGGATGAACTGCTGGAAATCACGAACCGTCATGACGAGAAGCTGGCAATAGTCCACGGCCGTCACGTCGGCCGAGCGCCGCGCGCCGGTGAGCAGCGCCATCTCGCCGAAGAAGTCCCCCGGCCCGAGGCGGATCTTGCTCCCGGACACCGACACCTCGGCGCTGCCCGACGAGATAAAGTAGACCCCGTCCGGCTTGTCCCCCTTGCGCACGATGCGTTCGCCCGGCGAGGCGGTCCGCGGCCGGAAGAGGAGGAGAAACTCCTCGCGCTTCTCCGGATCGACCGCGGCGAAGATCGGAAAGCGGTCGAGGAGTTCCTGCTGCTTCAGCGCCGCCGCCGCCTCGCGCGCCTCGTTCCGTTCATGCACCACCTGCAATGTGGCGCGGAGGGTCTCGAACCGGGCGACCCCGAACGTCCGTGTCCACGGCGGCACCCGCTCCGATGTGGCGAGGCGTTTGATCGCCCAGCCGGCGGCCGAGAACACCAGCGGATTGAGGGTGATCGAAAGCAGCCTGCCCGCAAGGATGAGATCGGTCGCCTGGCGTTCAAGAAGACCATAGGAGATGCCGAGGCCGGCGAGAATGAACGAGAATTCGCCGATCTGGGCGAGGCTCGCCGAGACGCTGATAGCGGTCGCCACCGGAAAGCGCAGGAGGAGGACAATCACGAACGCCGCGATCGACTTGCCGACCAGGATGAGGAGGACGACGAGGAAGACATGCAGCGGCTCGCGCCAGACGATCGACGGGTCGAACAGCATGCCGACCGAGACGAAGAACAGCACCGCAAACGCGTCCTGCAGCGGCAGCGAATCGGCCGCGGCGCGATGGCTGAAGCGCGATTCGCTGAGCACGACGCCGGCGAAGAATGCACCGAGCGCGAACGATACCCCGAAGATTTCCGCCGAGCCGTAGGCAATGCCGAGGGCGACGGCAAGCACCGACAGCGTGAACAGCTCGCGCGAGCCGGTGCGCGCCACCTGGCCGAGGATCCAGGGCACGACGCGCGGGCCGATGAGCACCGCGATGGCGACGAAGGCAGCGACCTTGCCGAGGGTCAGCCCCAGGTCGAGGAAGAGGTTGCCGCCCGGGGCCGGGGCGTGATCCGAGACGTGACCGCCGAGCACTTCGGCAAGCGCCGGCAGGAGGACGAGGGCGACGACCATCGCCAGATCCTCGACGATCAGCCAGCCGACCGCGATGCGTCCGTTCGCCGTGTCGAGGGCGCTTCGCTCCTCGAGTGCCCGCAGCAGCACCACGGTGCTTGCCACCGACAGGCTGAGGCCGAAAACGAGGCCGGCGCCGAAGCTCCAGCCCCAACCCATGGCCAGCACCGCGCCAAGGACGGTGGCAATGGCGATCTGGCCGAGCGCGCCTGGAACCGCGATCCATCGAACGGCCGTCAGTTCAGCGACGGAAAAATGCAGGCCGACACCGAACATCAGCAGGATGACGCCCATCTCGGCAAGTTGGCCCGAGAGCGCAACGTCGCCGACGAAGCCGATGGTGTAGGGCCCGGCCGCTATGCCGGCCACGAGATAGCCGACCAGCGGCGGTATCCGCAGCCGGTCGGCGAGGAGGCCGAAAACAAAGGCGAAGACGAAGGCCGCCGCGACCGTCGCGATCAGAGTCGGCTCGTGCATGCGGGGCCCTGGCTGGAGATTGGCGGTTTCCGCCGTCGCCGCGCTTGCCGCGGGACGCCATCAAGTGCAGCCCTTAGCAAAAGAAGTGCCGCGGTGGCAAACCGCCACCCGCACTCCTTGCCTAGCGCAGGACCTCGTGCCGGTCTTGCGGCTTGCCTTCGGCTTCCTCGCGGGCCAGCCGGTAGGCCGGTAGCCGGCCGTTAAGCGCCTCGCCGATCGCCTCGGCGAGAGCGCGGGCCGCCTCGAGGCGGGCTAGATACACATAGTCGGCGCCCGCCGTGTAGATGCCGACGCAATCGTCGTAGCTGATCGCGTTGGCGATGATGATCGCCTCCGGATTCAGGCGGCGGACGGTCTCCACCAAACGGCGGTTGTCGATGCCGCGCAGCAGATCGTCGGGGACCGTGGCGACGACGATCTTTGCCCGGTCGATGCCGGCATGGCGGAGCGTATCGGCATTGGAAAGGTCGCCATACTCGACATGGGCGCCGACGTCCCGGATACGATTGTGCAAGGCGACGTTGAAATCGACGACCAGCGTGTCGCTTGCGAGGCCCGGATCGTCGCGGGCGATATTCTGGAGGAGCGAGGAGGCCGTCCGGTGGAAGCCGAGGAGGGCGAGCCGCCACTCCTTCTCGTTTCGCGCCGCCAGCGCCGGCGGCTCGCGGAAGCCGAGCCCCTTCAGCAACGGCATCAGGCGGGCATGGATGCGATAGGCGGCGTGATAGAGCGGCGCGGTGACCAGTGCTGTCAGCACGAAGGCGAAGACGATCGTGCCGGACAGTTCGCGGGAAATATGGCCGAACTGGACGCCGAGAAAGGCGATGACCAGGCCGAACTCTGAAATTTGCGCCAGCCGGATCGAGGTCACCTCGGCGTTCCGCTGGTCGGTGCCCGTCCAGTAGAGAAGCGGGAAGAAGATGACCTGGCGCGCGAGGATGGCGACAACCGCGATGATGACGGCGACGATCAGGACGCCAAAACCGTCCGGCGCGGGGATCGTCAGGCCGAGACCGACGAAGAACAGCGTGACGAAGAAATCCTTCACAACGCCGACCTTGGTGACGATCTCGGTGGCGTAGGGAAGGCTCGCCAGCGTCGCTCCGGCGATCAGCGCGCCCATGCCGGCGCTCACCGAGAGATGCATATCGGAGAGACCGATCATGACCGCCGCGTCGTCGAAAGCGGCGCCGATGAACACCACCGCGAAGCACCAGCCGATCGCCGCCATCAGGACCACTTCCGGCACTTTCGCGACCCAGCGGAAGACGTGCGGCAAGAGGATGCGCGCCACCGCGATGGCGACGGCGGTGAGGACGAGGATGCCGGCAAAGGAGCCGACGATCGGCAGTATCTGGGGATGATCGAGCCGCGGCTGGAGGAGGATGAACACCGTCGCCCACAGATCCTGGAAGACGAGGAGACCGAGCGCCAGGCGGCCGGGCGCGGTGTCGAGCTCGAAAGCCTCCTGGAAAAGCTTGACCACGATCAATGTCGAGGAGCCGGCGATGATCGCGCCGATATAGAAAGCCGTGAGGCTGCCCTCGAACATCGCGCCGCCGATATGCGCGAGGGCAAAGAGCTTCACCACAAGGAAGCCAAACAGCAGCGTCAGCGCAAACTGAAGGAGGCCGCCGAGGATGATGCTGCCGCCGGCCGCCCAGATCTTACCGAGGTCGATTTCGAGGCCGATCATGAAAAGGAGGAGCACGAAACCCAGCTGGGCGATGGTATCGATATTGGCCGGATCGGTGACCCAGCCGAGGCCGAGCGGCCCGGCGGCGACGCCGGCAATGATGAACCCGGCGATGGCCGGCAGCCGCGCCCGCGTGAACAGCACCGCCAGCACGCCGGACAGGAGAAGGCCGAGGCCGATGTCGTGGACAAGCGAGGGCATCTCGCCTTCCGAGGCGAGCGCCGGCGAAGCGGCGACGGCCGCGGGCAGCGCGAGGAGCGCCGCAGCCAGCAACGACTTTCGCGAGCCGTACATCCGCAATGCGCCCCTGTCTCGGACCGGCATTGAAAGCCGGGCGGTCCAAATCACCCAGAGAATCCCTAGCATCGACGGCGGGGATTGCGCGAGCCCAAAGCGCGAGAACCGGGAGGGGCTCTCCCCTTGCGGACCCCGCGCCGACGGCTTTGACTGGCCCCTATGACCGAACCCGCCTCTCCCACGGATGAACCGACAGGACCCGGCCTTGCCACGGTCGGGCCGAAATGGACGACGCTCCCCTATCACCGCGCCTGGTTGGCCGGCGAGGCGAGCAACCTCTTGGCTTTCTTCGAGCGCGCCTCGGTTAACCCCGCCGGGGGCTTCTTCGACCTCGACGAGCGCGGCGACCCGATCGGCGGCGGCGCGGCAGGAATGCCGCCGCGCCAGATTCACGTCACCACGCGCATGGTTCATAGCTTCGCCATCGCGCATCTCCTCGGCCGGCCGGGCGCCGAGCCGATCGTCGATCACGGCATGGCGTTCCTGTGGAACGGCCACCGCGACGGCAAGAACGGCGGCTATGTCTGGGGCGTCGAGGAGGACGGACCGAGCGACGACCGCAAGCAGGCCTACGGCCACGCCTTCGTGCTCCTCGCCGCGTCGAGCGCCCGGGTCGTCGGCCATCCCGACGCGGACCGCCTGCTCGCCGACGTCAGCGAGATCCTCTGGACGCGTTTCTGGGAGACGCGCCACGGCGCATCGGCTGAAGAGTTCGCCCGCGACTGGCAGCCGATAAGCCGCTATCGCGGCCAGAACTCCAACATGCATCTCACCGAGGCGCTGATGGCCGCCTTCGAGGCGACCGGCGAGGCGATCTACCTGGAGAGGGCGGAGAAGATCGCCGACCTCATCATCCGCCGCATCACAGGCGCCAATGACTGGCGCCTGCCGGAGCATTTCGACGAAGACTGGAAGCTCGAGCGCGACTATGCCGGCGGCGACGTGTTTCGCCCTTTTGGCACGACGCCCGGGCACTGGCTCGAATGGGCGCGCCTTCTTCTCCAGCTCTGGGAACTGGGCGGACGTCGTCTGGCATGGGCGCCGGACGCCGCCCGGGCGCTCTTCGCCCGCTCCGTCGGCGAGGGCTGGAACGCAGAGCTGGGCGGCTTCCACTACACGCTCGACTGGAGCGGCAAGCCGCATCTCCGCAACCGGCTGTGGTGGCCCGCCGCCGAAGGGATCGGCGCGGCCGCCTTCCTCAACGCGATCGACGGCGACCGCAGCTACGAGACCTGGTATCGGCGCATCTGGGACTTCATCGCCACCCAGCTCATCGATCGCCAGCACGGCGGCTGGCGGACGGAAGCGGCCGACCCCACAGGCGGCACGGCGCCTTTATTCACCGGCAAGCCCGACATCTACCACGCGTTGCAAGCGTGCCTGATCCCGCTTGTCCCCGCCTCTGGCTCGGTAACAAAGGGGCTTCCTACCGTCGGGCTCTGGCGCTGATCCGGCCCTCCTTGAGGGCGCGCCGTCATTTCGGCATAGTCCCGGTATCGGCCGAAGAAGCCGCACACACGAAGTTCCGCCTCACGAGCCGCCTGCCGCCATGATCAGCCTTTTGCGTAAACTCCTAGCCGGCGCCATCAAGAAGGGGCGCCTGGAGACTATCGACGCCTCGGGCGCCCGCCACAAGTTCGGCGATGGCAGCGGCCCGGAGGTGCGGGTGCGCTTCAACAGCGCCGCGGCCGAGCGCGCCGTGCTCCTCGATCCGGAGATGAAGCTCGGCGAGGAATACATGGACGGCGGCTACACGATCGAAGCCGGCACGCCGCTCCAGCTCCTCACCCTGCTTCTCGAAAATGTCGATTCCAGCGGCCGAACATGGTGGACCGGCATCCTTGACCGCGGCCGCACGCTCATGCGCCGCCTGGTCGAGAACAACGACCGCCGCCGCGCCAGGGACAACGTCCAGAAGCACTACGATCTCGACGGCCGCGTCTACGCGCTCTTTCTCGACTCCGACCGGCAATATTCCTGCGCCTATTTCGAGGACGGGGTCACCAGTCTCGAAGAAGCGCAGCGCGCCAAAAAGCGTCACCTCGCAATGAAGCTGGCGCTGAAGCCCGGCCAGCGCGTCCTCGACATCGGCTCCGGCTGGGGCGGGCTCGGTCTCTATCTCGCCGAGACCTTTGATGTCGACGTCACAGGCGTCACCTTGTCGAAGGAGCAGTTCGCGGTCTCGAACGAACGCGCCAGGGAACGCGGTCTGTCGCATCGCGTCCGCTTCCTCCTCCAGGACTATCGAACGCTGACCGAGCCCTTTGACCGGATCGTCTCTGTCGGCATGTTCGAGCATGTCGGGTTGTCGCACTATCGCGAGTTCTTCAAGCAGCTCTACGCGCTTCTCACCGACGACGGCGTCGCCGTGGTGCACACCATTGGCAAGAAGAACTTCCCCGGCCCGTTCAATCCATGGATGCAGCGCTACATCTTTCCCGGCGCTTATGTCCCGACGCTTTCCGAACTGGCGCCAGTCATCGAGAACCAGGACTTCTGGCTGACCGACCTTGAAAACCTTCGCCTGCACTACGCCATGACCCTGGCCGCGTGGCACGAGCGCTTCCAGGCGCACCGCGCCGAGGCCGCCGCCATCCATGGCGAGCGATTCTGCCGCATGTGGGAATTCTACCTGCAGACCGGCGAGGTTGGCTTCCGCATGTCGGGTCTCTCTGTCTTCCAGATGCAGCTCGCCAAGCGCATCGACGCCGTACCGATCACGCGCGACTACATTTACCCTGCCGGTGACATGCCGGAAGTCCGGCAGCGGGCCGGAGCCTCAGGGCGCTGACGGCGCCGCGTTATCCCGAATCAGCCGTTAATATTACCCGGACAATTGCGTTGTCCGGGACGGCCGCTTGCCGCCACAAAGGAGGGCAACGGCACCTCTTGCGGCGGCTGGTCATGTCCGTTTCCGAGTCCATCGAGACCCTCTGCACGTCTGGCGCCCGGGAGCACCTGTCCCCCGTCGCTGCCGTCCGTCGCGCCGCACTCTTTCGCGAAACCCTCACTGAGACGGCAGAACGCTGGGCCCTCGGCACAGCCTACACCCTGCAGCCCCACCGCATCACCGGCGTTCCAGGCCTCGCGCGCACGTGGCTCGCCGACCTCGTCACCCGTCGGCCCGGACTGCCCGACCCGGCGAAGGCTCTGGCGAAGCCGGACGGGCTGGCTGGAATCGTCCATGACTTCTCATCGGAGACGATCCTTGAGGCGTACCGGCGGACCCTCTACCCCCATGCCCATTGTGGCCCGCTGAAGTGGTGGTCCCCGGCGGAGCGCTGCGTCCTCCATTTCGACGAGTTCCACATTGCCAAGCGCCTCCGCCGCCAACTGCGCCAGCAGCGTCACCGGGTCACCTTCGACCGGGATTTCGAACGGGTCATCAAGGCCTGCGCCGGCCGCCGCGACGGCAAGTGGCATCTTACCTGGATCACTCCGAAGGTGATGCGCGCCTACGCGCGCCTGTTTGACGAGGGCTACGCCCACTCCTTCGAAGTATGGGACGAGAAGGATCAGCTCGTCGGCGGTGGCTACGGTCTCGCCGTCGGCCGCGTCTTCTCGACCGAGTCGCAATTCTCGCTTGAGCCGAACACGTCGAAGATCGGCTTCACGGTCCTCAACTGGCACCTCGCCCGCTGGAGCTTCAGCCTCAACGATGGCAAGGCGCCGACACCAACCATCGATGGCATGGGCTTCCGCTCGATCCCGCGCGGGGACTTTGCCGCGCATGTCGAGGATGACGGGGCAGTCCATCCCGGGCCT
>JBDTLN010000051.1:0-8955 GCA_039934795.1 Bauldia sp.
TGGTGCGGCTGGGGCGTGTGTGGGCGTTGGCGAGCATGACGTTTGCCGCCTTGGTTACTGGGTCCCCGCTTGCGCGGGGATGACGGTTGGGGGTGGACGACCGCCGGTGGCTCTGTCGCAATCTCACCAGCATCACAGACGGCGTCTCCTTCTCGCCAGCGTTGCCGCTCCGAGGTGTTGATCCTTTCGTCCCCTCAAGACGAGGGGTGGCGGGCGCCCGGCTTGCGCCGAGCGGGTAGTCCGCATTTTTGGGCGCCGACCGAGCGCCCGCCGCGGCGATTTTCGGCTTCCCGCCCCACCCCGGACTCGCAGACCAGGCTGACGGCCACGAGGGCTCCATCGTCCTGTTGTCGCCCACCCCGGATTTTCATCCGGCGCAGACGTCCGCGCACCCTTGATCCAGCTCCCTTGGGAGCCTCGGACAGCCGGTCGTAGTGCCGGCCGGTGGGTAACGAGCCTCCCGACGGCCCCGGTGCGACCCGGAGCCGGCAAGCGCCGCTGGCCCCGCTCCGCCTACGAACGCCTCCGGAGGCGCCCCTCGTGAGCAGGACTGAGTACGACGATAAGTGAGGTTCGGAGAGCGGGGATAACTTTTGATTTATCGCCGCGTGCGGACCCTCTACCGCCCATGCCGGTTCCTCTCCCCGCGATGCGGGGAGAGGAACCGGAGCGGTGTCAGCCGGCTTAGCGCGCTGAGCGCTACTTGCCCTTGTCGAGCGTGTCGAACTGCGCCATCGCCGTGTCGTAGACGATCTGCGCCTGGTCCTGCAGCGAGCGGACGCGGTGCTCGTAGGAGATGATCTCGACGCCGTAGGGCCCGGTGTAGCCGATGTCACGCACCGCGCGGAGGAACTCCTGGATGTCGAGATCGCCCTCGCCCGGCAGTTCGCGATTGTGGACGGTGTCGTTGTAGAGCGAACCCTCGACGTCTTTCCGCGCGTCGTCGATCTCGACCCAGAAGAGCAGCTCCTTCGGCATCTTCAGAATCTCGCCGAAGGGGATGTTGCCGCGCGCCACATGCCAGATGTCGAGCATGATACCGGCGTTCTTCTTGCCGGCGCCCTGCATCAGCTCCACCGCCTGGTCGATGGTCTTGAAATTGCTGAACGGCATGATCTCCAGCGCCAGCTTCGTGCCGACACCGGCCGCCTGGTCGGCGAGCACCTTCAGCTCCGCGACCATCTTGTCCATCGGCCACGGATAGGCGCCGTCATTCTCGATGTCGCCGCCGATCTTGATGTGCCAGGCGCCGAGCTTCTCGGCGGCGTTGAGGAGGTCCTTGCGGATGATGTCGGAAGCTTTCCGCTTGGCGCCGTCGGTGAACCAGTCGCCGATGATCTCGACCTCGACATATTTCATGCCGTTGTCGTCGAGGATCTGCTTCATCGTCTTCCAGCCGATGCGGTCGGCGACCGCCATCAGGTCCTGGTGGACGAAGCCGACGCCCTTGTAGCCGACCTTGCCCGCCACCTCGACCCGCTCGCGAAAGTCGAACGGGCTGACCTCCGTCGGGCCGCTCGCATAGCAGTCTCCCGAGATCGACCAGTAGGCGGCGTGCAGTTCAGGGCGTGCCATGTTTCTCTCCCGACTTTGTTTCTTGTGAAAAGTTTCTCAGGGAATGATGCGCTCGGCGCGCAGGCGATCGAACAGCGCGGCGAACGAGTCTGCCGTGCGCTGGTAGCGGAGGAACCCGAGGCCGCGGCTGCGGCTCATGTCGGTGACGCATTCCTGCGTGCGCCCGAGATCGGCATCGACGTGCCACCACGGCGCCACCCGGTCGATCGGCATCTTGCGCAGCTTGTACTTCTTGATCACGCCGTCCCAGTCGGCACCGACATCGGCAAGCGAAGTCGCCAGCGGCGACTCGCGGCCCGGATAGGGCGCCGGCTCGATCTCGAAATAGGCGGCAATCGATTTCCACATCTTCCGCCAGCGGAAATAGTCGCCATTGACGACGTTGAACGCCTTGTCCGCCGCCTTGCGCGTCGTCGCTTCCCACTCGAGGTGGGCGGCAAGAACGCGGGCGTCGGTCATGTCGACGAGACCGTCCCAGGACTCCGGCGAACCCGGGAACACGAACGGCCGTCCCGTCTCCTTGCAAAGGGTCGCGTAGACGGCAAGCGACGTGCCGAGATTCATCGCGGCGTCCGGCGAGAAGCCGATGATCGTATGCGGCCGCGCCACCGACCAGGTGAAGCCGTTCTTGCCGGCCAGCTCGAAGAGGATGTCCTCCTGCGTATAGTAGAAGTTCTCGCCGGGCACGCGCGGCTGGTCTTCGGTGAAGGGCGTATCGAGCTGCGTCGCGCCGTAGTTCTCGAACGACCCGAGATAGTGCTTGAGGCCGGTGACCAGAGCGACGTGCCGGATCTTGGCATTGGCGGCGGCGCCTTCAATGGCGGCGCGGAACATGCCGCCGTTGACGCGGCAGTTTTCCGTTTCCGTCGCCTGCCGGCTCCATGTGCTGAAGAACACATGCGTCGCCTTCTTCGCCTGGGCGAGCGCCTTCATCGCCGCCGCCGGCTTGTTGAGGTCGGCGGTGATCAGCTCGACGCCTTTCAGCTTGATGTCGCCGTGTTTCCGCCGCGACACGCCGATAACCTTCCAGCCGCCCTTTGCCGAAAGATGCTCGGCGAGGTTTCGGCCGACGAGGCCGCTTACCCCGAAAATCAGCGCCGTGTTTGCTGGCATGTCCTTCTCCCTCGACAATCCCGCCCTTGTGCCCGGGCTGTTTACACCCGTCCCGCAGCGCGCGGCCAGACGGCTAAAACGAAACAATTCTGGACTGGATGCGGCGCAATGGCACCCCGCTAAATATCCATTATGAGAGTCTGGGGAGCTTGTCTGAGCAAGGACAACACCCGTAGAGTGTCACCAAAGAGGTTGCTATCGCCTCGTAAAAAACGATTCAAGGGAACGAACCGTCTCACCAAGGAGGACTACAAGTATGAAACGCGTTTCTCGGGATTTCATCCGGTCGACGGCTTTGGGCACTGCCCTGGCGGTTGGTCTGGCCGCCGGCGCCCAGGCGGAAGGCTTCAAGATGGGCTATGCGGTCGGCTTCCTGACCGATCCGTTCCAGGCGGTCCAGGCGGACCTCGTCATCAAGACCGCGAAGGAAGCCGGCCTTACCCCGCTTCCCGTCGCCAATGCCAACAATGACGCCGGCAAGCAGATCTCCGACGTCCGCAACCTGATCAGCCAGGGCGCCAAGGGCATCATCGTCGTCGCCGTCGACAGCGACGCCATCGCCCCGGCCCTTAAGTTCGCCGAAGAGAAGGCCGTGCCGGTCGTGTTCATCGACATCGGCCCTGCCGGCGGCAAGGCGGCGATGATCGTGCGCGCCAACAACCTCTACATGGGCGACGCCGCCTGCAAGTGGCTCGGCAACGCCGTCGGCGGCAAGGGAACCGTCCTCTCGCTGATGGGCGATCAGGCCTCGATCAACGGCCGCGACCGCACCACCGGCTTCAACGACTGCATGAAGAAGGAATTCCCGAACATCAAGGTGAACGAGCAGCCGACCTACTGGAAGGCCGAGAAGGCGAGCGCGGCAGCCCAGACGGTCATGACCTCGACGCCGGACCTTGCCGGCATCTACATGCAGAGCGACTCCGTGATGCTGCCCGGCATCCTCAATCTCCTGAAGAGCTCGGGCAAGCTGAAGAAGGTCGGCGAAGAAGGCCACATGCCGCTCATCTCCATCGACGGCACGCCGTTCGCCCTCCAGAAGATCCGCGAAGGCTGGCACGACGCCGCCGTCTCGCAGCCGCTCGACCTCTACGTGAAGTACGGCGTCGCGTACCTGCAGGATGCGGTTGCCGGCAAGACCTTCGCGGCCGGTGCGACCGACCATGGCAGCGAGATTGTCATGTACAACAACAATCCGATGGACCTGCTCCCCTCGCCCGTGATCACCGCCAAGGAAGCGGCCGATCCGATGCTCTGGGGCAACCAGGTCAAGTAGCGGCGGCACGCCGGCGGCAACGCCTGTGTCTGCAACCGCGGCAATCGACGTGGCGGGCGGCCTCCGGGCCGCCCCTCCCGTTGTCGAGACCGTTGGCGTCTCGAAACGCTTCGGCGCCAACCAGGCGCTGAAGGAAGTCTCCATCTCGATTCCGGCGGGCGAGTCCCGCGCCCTTGTCGGCCGCAACGGCGCCGGCAAGTCGACCCTCGTCGCGGCGATCACCGGCCTCATCGTGCCCGATGCGGGCACCATCCGCCTCGCCGGGGCCCCGGCTCCCGCCTATACCGACCGCGCCGCCTGGCGCGCCAGGGTCGCCTGCGTTTACCAGCGCTCGACCATGATCCCGACGCTGACTGTCGCGGAGAACCTGTTCCTCAACGACCAGCCGATCCGCGGCGGACGAATCGACTGGCCCGCCCTGCAACGGCAGGCTGAACGCGCGCTCGCCGACTGGGGGCTGAATGTCGACGTGACGCTCGACGCGGCCGAGCTCGGCGTCGAGCAGCGGCAGATCGTCGAGATCGCCCGCGCCCTGCTCAAGGGCACGCGCTTCATCATCCTCGACGAGCCGACCGCACAGCTCGAGGGCCGCGAGGTCGCCCGGCTGTTCGAGCGTATTCGCCGCCTCCAGGAAAGCGGCGTCACCTTCCTCTACATCTCGCACCACCTCGAGGAAATCTACGAGGTCTGCCGCAGCGTTACCGTCATGCGGGATGGCCGCATCGTCGCCGAGGCACCGCTTTCCGAGATGCCGAAGGACCGGCTGGTCGCCGCGATGGTGGGCGACCATGCCCAGGACCTCAGCCGCCGCCGCGTGCGCGCGAACGTCACGCGCAAGGACGTTGCGCCCTGCCTCGATGTCAGGAATTTGAAAGTCGGCGAAATCGTCAGGGATGTCAGCTTCAGCGTTGCCCCCGGCGAGTGCATCGGCATCGCCGGACTGGTCGGCTCCGGCAAGGAAGACATCGCCGACGCCATCGCCGGCCTGATCAAGCCGGAGGGCGGCACGGTGACCGTCGGCGGCGAGCCGCTTCCCGGCGGCCGCGTCGCCGAAACCCGCGAACGCGGCGTCGGCTACGTGCCGCGCGATCGCCACCGCCTCGGCCTCATCCCGCAGCTCGGCGTCGGCGAGAACCTGACGATGACCATCGTCGACCGCTTCGGTTCGGCCGGGTTCATCTCCCCCGCGGCGCGCAGCCGGACCGCCGAGCGCCTGATCAAATCGCTGGAGGTCGTTGTATCCTCGCAGGATCAGCCGATCGGCGAACTGAGCGGCGGCAACCAGCAGAAAGCGATCATGGGCCGGGCCCTCGCCTCCGACCCGAAGCTCCTCGTCCTCGTCCACCCGACGCAGGGCGTCGACATCGCCTCGAAGGAATCGCTGTTTGCCATCGTCGAAAAGTCCCGCGGCGAAGGCACCGCGGTTCTCATCGTTTCGGACGATCTCGACGAGCTTGTAGCCTGCGACCGCGTGCTCGTCGTATTCAAGGGCGAGATCGTCCAGAGCTTCGGTTCGGACTGGGGCGAGAAGGAAGTCGTCGCCGCGATAGAAGGTGTCGGAAACCGTGAGTGATACCGTCGTTCAAACTGACCTCAGCGTTTCGGCGAAGCGCTCGCGCTCGGCCGCGCTCCGCTCGCTGCGCGAGCTTTCCCTTGTGCCGGCGATCGTCATCGCCATCATCATCGGCAGCTTCGTCAGCGACGCCTTCCTGTCGAAAGACAACATCCTCAACATTCTCCAGCAGTCTTCCGAGTTGGCGGTCCTTGTCCTCGCCCAGTCGATGATCCTGATCGTCGGCAAGTTCGACCTGTCGCTGGAATCGACCGTCGGCCTGGCGCCGATGACGGCCGCCTGGCTGATGATGACGGAGACCGCCTTCGGCGGCTCCGGCTGGGGGGTCAACGTCTACATCTGCATCGCCGTCGTGTTCCTCGTCGGCCTGCTCGTCGGCATCGTCAACGGCTTCCTCGTCGTCCGCATGCGGCTCAACGCCTTCATCGTCACGCTGGCCATGCTGATCCTGTTGCGCGGCACGACGCTCGGCATCACCAACGGCAAGACGCTTTTCGATTTGCCGGAGCCGTTCCTCTATCTCGGCTCGGGCCGCTGGTTCGGCGCGCCGGTGTCGATCTGGATCGCCGGCATCCTGTTCCTCATCTTCGGGCTCCTCCTCCGCTACCACAAATGGGGCCGCGCGCTTTACGCCATCGGCGGCAATGCCGACGCCGCCCGCGTCGCGGGCATCCGCGTCGAGCGGGTGACGTGGAGCGTCTACATCATCGGCAGCGTCCTTGCCGCCCTCGCCGGCCTGATGCTGACCGGCCGCATCGCCTCGGTGGTGTCGAGCCAGGGTCAGAACATGATCTTCTACGTGTTCGCCGCGGCGGTCATCGGCGGCATCGGCCGCATCGGCGGCCGCGGCCGTCTGCTTGGCGCGCTGACCGGCGTGCTGCTCCTCGGCTTCCTGCAGAACGTCCTGACCCTTGCCGAGGTCGCCGCGTTCTGGATCGATGCGGTCTATGGCGCGATTATCCTCGTCGCCCTGATCCTTGCCCGCATCACCGGCGGCAACAAGCAGGAAGACTGACCGAAAGCCGGAGGGTTTCGCGATGAAGCTCGGCCTCTTCATGATGCCGCTTCACACCCCGAAGCTCGGCTACAAGGAGATGTACGACCAGGACTTCGCGGCGGCGCTTCATGCCGACGCGCTCGGCTATGACGAATTCTGGCTGGGCGAACATACCTCCGCCAAGGTCGAGCCGATCTCGAACTCCCTCCAGTTCATGTCGGCGCTGATCCACCTGACGAAGAACCTGACCTTCGGCACCGGCGTCATCAACCTGCCGAACCATCATCCGGCGCAGGTCGCCGCCGACGTCGCCCTGTTCGACCATATGTCGAACGGCCGCTTCATCATGGGCGTCGGCCCGGGCGGCCTTGCCACCGACTTCGAGCTGTTCGGCTCGGCCGGAAAGAACCGCGCCGAGATGATGATCGAGGCGCACGAGATCATCCGAAAAATCTGGGCGAGCGATCCGCCCTACGACATCGCCGGCAAGTACTGGACGGTGCGCATTGCCGACAGCGTCCAGCTCGACCTCGGCATCGGCCCCATGCCGAAGCCCTACCAGGACCCGTTCCCCCTGCCCTACACGTCGGCCATGAACCCCAATTCGGGCATGGCGAGCATCGCCGGCGAGCGCGGCTGGGGCCTCATCTCGGCGAACTTCAATGCGCCCTGGGTCCTCGCCAGTCATTGGGAGACTTATGCCAAGGGCGCTGCCAAGACCGGCCTCAAGCCGGACCGCGATCGCTGGCGGGTGGTCCGCACGCTCCTCGTCGCCGACAGCGACGCTGAGGCGGCCGACTACTGGGACCGGCCGGACAATTCGATCCTCGACTATTACAACTACATGTTCACCCAGTTCATCCGCACCAACAACGCCCGCGTCTTCATGGCGACGCCGGATGCCGACCCGACAAAGGTGACGCTGAAGGCCGCGACCGACTGCATGGTCACCATCGGCAGCGCGAAAACGGTGACCGACCGCCTCGTCGCCCTTATCGACGAGATCGGTCCCTTCGGCGGACTTCTCGTCGCCTTCCACGAATGGGACAGCGAGCCGCTCTGGCGCCGCTCGATGCAATTGCTGGCCGAGAAAGTGATGCCGAAGGTCGCGGCCCACGCCGCCACGATCCGAAGCTTGCGTTAACCGAGAAACAGTAGCGGGCGCCCGATTTCCCGGGGCCGTTACAATCTTATCGACATTTCGCGACGCTCCGTAACGCGCCCGGCGTATCTGGCGTGTCATGCACCATCACCGAACCACCGCAGGGCTGCTGGCCGGAAGCCTCTTCCTCTTCGCCTTGACAATGGCGGCACCCGCCGTTGCCGGCGACATCGTTGCGTTCCGGGGCGACAGCGCGCCGGGAACGATCGTCGTGCGCACCAGCGAGCGGCGGCTTTATTTCGTGCTGGGCGCGGGCAAGGCCTTGCGCTACGTCGTCGGTGTCGGGCGCCCTGGCCGCCAATGGGCCGGCACGGCGCAAGTTGCCCGCAAAGTGGTTCGCCCTGCATGGTCGCCGCCGGCCGATGTCAGGCGCGACAAGCCAACCCTGCCGGATGTGATCCCCGGCGGATCGGCTGCCAATCCGATGGGCGCCGCCGCCCTGACACTGTCCGGCGGCGAATACGCGATCCACGGCACCAACGCGCCGAAATCGATTGGCGGCTTCGTGTCCTACGGCTGCATCCGGATGTTCAATAGCGATATCACCGATCTCTACGCTCGGGTGTCGGTCGGCACGCCGGTTGTCGTCACGCGCTGACGCGCGGTTCGCATCTCACCGGTTCAGTCGATTTCGTGTTTCGTCCCGCTCGGCGGCTGGTCGTAGAGGACGACGCTGAGCAGCGACGGGTGAACTTCCAGCGTGCCATTGTAGCTGATGAAGCCCAGCCGGCGGAACTTGTTCATGAAGAAGCTCACGCGCGAGCGCGTCGTGCCGATCATCTCGGCGAGCGTCTCCTGACTGACTTTTGCGATGATCGGCTCGGGCTTCCCCTCCTTACCGAAATTCGCCAGCAAGAGCAGCGTCCGGGCGAGTCGCTTCTCGCTCGAATTGAACAGATGGTCGACCAAATCTTCCTCAACCCGGATGGTCCGGGCGAGCAGATGGGTGACGAATATCTCGGAGAACGCCGGCTCCTCGTGAAGGACGCGGATGATTGCCGCCTTCTCGATCCGCGTGAGTTCGGCTTCGGACATTGCCGATGCGGTCGCCATGCGCCGCGTCTGGCCCGCCAGGCATCCCTCGCCGCAGAAATCACCCGCGCCGAGGATGGCGACGACGGCCTCCTTGCCTTGCTCTGAAACGACGGCGATCTTGACCTTGCCGCTATGGATGAAGAACACCGCGTCGGCCAGATCGCCCTGAGCGAAGACCACCTCGTTCTTCGCGGACGTGACGAGCGTCTTGCCGCCACCAGCCA
>JBDTLN010000052.1:0-8953 GCA_039934795.1 Bauldia sp.
GCAGGCGTCCAAGCGGCGAGGTCTGCTGCCAGACGCGGGCGAGATAGCCGTCGAGATAGTCGGTGACGCTTGCAGCGATGAAGATGATGAGGGCCAGCCAGCGGCCGACATAGCCCTCGATATAGAAACAGAGGACGAGCGCCGGCACTGCGGCGATGCGCCCATACGTGAGGACGTTGGGCAGGGACAGCGCCCGCAGGTCTTTTTGCGGGCGCGGCTCCATCGGTCTTGTTACTTCAGCCATTCCAGTGTCCAGTCCGGCCCGGCGCCGGGCGCTTTTCCCGGCGAAACCGGCGGAAACGCGAGGATCGGTTAAGGTCTGTCGGGATAGAAGAGCCGGCCTCGCACTATCAGCCCATCAGCGGATTCGGCGGTCATGCTAGAAGCCCTTCGCCATGTCGTCCATGCCACGGGCTATTCCATGGCGGGATTGCGGCTGCTGATGCGGAGCGAGATCGCCGCCCGCATCGAGGTCGTGGCGGCGGCGGCCTGTCTCATATGGCTGCTGCTCCTTGGCGCATCGGCAGCGGAAATTCTGATCTTCGTCCTGCTTTTTTGCATTTTGATGAGCGTCGAGGCGTTGAATACGGCGATCGAGGTGATGGTCGATCATCTTTCGCCCGGATACACCGAGTTCGCCAAGGCGGCCAAGGACCTGGCCTCGTTCGCCGTGTTCAGCATGCTTCTCGCCGGCGGCATCTATGTGGCGGCGGTGACGGCGGCGAAGTTCGGTTGGATCGTGCTGTGGTGAGGCGCATGCCGACGGCTACTCCGCGCTCTGATGAAAATGGTCGTAGATCAGGCGGGCCATTTGTTCCGAGATGCCGGCGACGGCGGTGAGGTCCGAGAGGTTGGCGCGGCTGACCGCCTTGGCGGTGCCGAAGTGGCGGAGGAGGGCGCGCTTCCGCGTCGGGCCGATGCCGTCGATTTCATCCAGCGGATTGCGGACAAGGTCGGCCTTGCGGCGGGCGCGGTGTGAGCCGACGGCGAAGCGATGCGCTTCGTCGCGGAGGCGCTGGACGAAATAAAGGACGGGATCGCGCGGCTGGAGCGTGAAGGGCTCGCGGCCGGGCATGAAGAACGTCTCGCGGCCGGCGTTCCGGTCCGGCCCCTTGGCGATTGCGACGACCGGCAGGTCGCCGGGCACGCCGACCTCGCCCATGATCTCCAGCGCCGCGGCAAGCTGGCCGCGCCCGCCGTCGATGACGACGAGGTCCGGCCACGGCCCCATGCCCTGGTCGTCGCGCGGACCTTCGCGCGGGCCCGCCTCGCGGATGAGGCGGGAGAAGCGGCGGCCGAGAACCTCGCGCATCATGGCGTAGTCGTCGCCGGGGGTGAGATCCTCCGAGCGGATGTTGAACTTTCGGTATTGCCCCTTGGTGAAGCCTTCGGCGCCGGCGACGATCATGGCGCCGACGGCGTTGGTGCCCATGATGTGGCTGTTGTCGTAGACCTCGATGCGGCGCGGCGGCTCTGGGATACCGAAGCGTTCGACGAGCTCGGTGAGCAGCGATTTCTGCGAAGCGGATTCGGACAGTTCGCGGCCGAGCGCCTCGCGGGAATTGGCGAGGGCGTGATCGACGAGCTCCTTCTTCTCGCCGCGCTGCGGTACCGAGACGGCGACCTTGTAGCCGCTCCGCTCGCTGAGCGCCTGCGAGAGCAGCTCCTGATCCTCGACCTCGTGGGAGAGGAGGATGAGGCGCGGCGTCGGCTTGTCTTCATAGAACTGCGCCAGGAAGGCGCCGAGCACGGCCTCGGTATCGAGGCTCTTGTCGGCGCGTGGGAAATAAGCCCGGTTGCCCCAGTTCTGGCCGGTGCGGAAGAAGAAGACCTGGACGCAGGTGCGGCCGCCGTCCTGGTAGGCGGCGAAGACATCGGCTTCCTCGACGCCCTGCGGGTTGATGCCCTGATGCGCGGAGATGTGGGAGAGCGCGGCAAGACGGTCGCGGAATACGGCGGCGGCCTCGAAGTCGAGGCGGGCCGAGGCCTCCTCCATCGATCCGGCAATGCCGGCACGGACCGCCTGGCTCTTGCCGGACAGGAATTCGCGCGCCTCGCCGACGAGGCCGGCGTAGTCGTCGAGGGAGATCTCCCCGGTGCAGGGCGCCGAGCAGCGCTTGATCTGGAAAAGGAGGCAGGGGCGCGTGCGGCTCTCGTAGAAGGCGTTGGAACAGGTGCGGATGAGGAAGGCCCGCTGAAGCGCGTTGATGGTCCGGCCCACGGCGCCGGCCGATGCGAACGGGCCGAAATAGGTGCCAGGGCGGCTGCGCGCGCCGCGATGCTTGACGATCTGCGGCGCGGCGTGTTCGCCGGTGATGAGGATGTAGGGGAACGACTTGTCGTCGCGCAGCAGCACGTTGAAGCGCGGGCGCAGGCGCTTGATGAGATTGGCCTCGAGAAGCAGCGCCTCGGTTTCGGTGCGGGTCGAGACGAATTCCATCGACGCCGTGGCTTCGATAACCCGGGCGATCCGCCCCGACTGGCCGGCGATGCGCGTGTAGCTCTGGACGCGTTTCTTGAGGCTGCGCGCCTTGCCGACATAGAGTACGACGCCCTTGGCATCGATCATGCGATAGACGCCCGGACCGTTGGGTAGTCGCTTGACGAGATCGGCGATCACCTCAGCCCCGGACACGGCCGGCGCCGGCGTCACCGGCTCGCGATTCCCGGAGCCGCCTTCGCTTGCCATCTATTCGCTGACCTCGATGAGGTCCGGCGTCTCCCATGACAGATGCTGACCGCCGTCGAGGGCGATCATCTGCCCGGTGACCGACGGCGTCTCGACGAAATAGCGGATGGTGCGGCCGAACTCGCCGAGAGCCGGCCCCCTGCCGAGCGGCACGGCGGACGCCTGGCGGGCGAAGTCCGCGTCGGTCTGGCGGACGCTCTTCAGCACCGGGCCGGGACCGATGGCGTTGACGCGAATGCGCGGCGCCAGCGCCTGGGCGAGGACGCTTGTGGCGACGTAGAGGCTCGATTTGCTCAACTGATAGGAGAAATAGTGCGGCGTCGGTTTCCAGACGCGCTGGTCGATGATGTTGACGACGTTGCCGGTCGCGTCCGCCGGCAACGCGTTGGCGAAAGCCTCGGCAAGAAAGATCGGCGCCGTAGCGTTGACCGTCATCTGGCGATGCCAGAGCGCCGTATCAAGCTTGCCGACCTCGTCGAAATCGAAAGTGCCGGCGCTGTTGACGAGGAGGGTAGGGACGCCCAGCGCGGCGACGGTCCGCGGCACAATGGTCACGGCTTCGCTGAGGTCGGAAAGGTCGGCGGGAATCACCGCCGCCCGCCCGCCGGCCCGCGCTATCGCGGCGGCGATCTCGTCGGCCGTCGCACGGGAGCCGTGGCAATGGATCGCCACCGCCCAGCCGTTGTCGGCAAGGTCTTCGACAACCGCCCGTCCGATACGCCGGGCGCCGCCGGTGACAATGGCGACGGGGGGTGACGCGGGCATTTTCCCTCAATTCTTTCCGGAAAAGTTCAACTTTTAATCCCGATCCGGGACAGTCCTCGGAGCGATTGGAAACGGTTAACCACCAGAGTCGAGGAACGCTGCGATTTCAGGAGTTTAGACTTGGTTTGTGCAGTGCCACAATTAACCGAAAGAAACCCGCCTCCGGCCGCATTTTCTTAACCGTTCCGCCCTAATGCTCGTCTCCTATCCGATCCCACAAAGCCGGGCGGAACCATCGCGGTGTGGCGAGACTTGTAACCCGGCCTGCGGATCAACGAGGAGAACAAAAGTTATGTCGCGTATCCAATTTCTCGGCGCAAGCCTGATCGCCATCGTCGCCGCCACCGGCTCCGCCGCAGCGGCAGATCTCGGCACCTATGAGCCCCCGCCCGTCGCCTCCTATGACTCGCCGGCCAGCGTGTTCTCCTGGGGCGGCGCCTATGTCGGCCTGCAGGGCGGCTACCAGTGGACCAGCGTCAACGACGAATATAGCGACTATACGGCCAATGGCTGGATGGGCGGCGTCTATGGCGGCTACAATTTCGCCGCCACGCCGAGCTTCATCATCGGCCTCGAGGCGGATGCCAACCTCAAGGGCAACAAGGGCAACAACGGCACCACCTGGTACGAAAATCCCTGGGATGCCTCGCTCCGCCTTCGCGCCGGCTTCGCGGTTGACCGCTTCCTGATCTACGCCGCCGGCGGTGGCACGGTCGGGACGATCCATGTCTCGGATGCGACGTCGAAGGACTCCTCGACCCGCCTTGGCTGGAACGCCGGCGTCGGCGTCGAGGCGGCCATCACCGACTCGCTCATCGGCCGCGTCGAGTTTCGGCACACCGACCTCGGCACCGACACCTATGCGCTCGACCTCGGCCCCACCGCTGTCAGCTCCAGCTCGAACGCGCTGCTGCTCGGCGTCGGCATGAAGTTCTGATCAACACCGCATCGCATGACGAAACGCCCCGCCACTGGCGGGGCGTTTTCGTTTTGCAACCTGGGCGTCGACTTATAAGCGCGAAGCCACACCCGGATTGACGCGCGCAACGTCAAGGTTGACTGCCCCTCTACCTCCGCCGCAGTGTCCAGGCTCAGCCCGATCAGGCGGGCTCCGGACGAATTGCTGAGCGGAGAAGCCACCGTGACGACGGAAGATGAGCTTCGGCTTGAAGTCGAGAACCTGGATTTGCGGCGACTTCTCGCGCAGGCGGGAATAGACGCGGCCGAGCAGAAGGGCCTCGAAGATCTGCAGCGAATTTTGGTAGAGGAGCTGCACCATCGGGTGAAGAACACGTTGGCGATGGTAATGGCCATCACCTCCCAAAGCCTGCGAACGGCCGTCAGTCTGGAGCACGGCCGAAGAGCGATCGCGGATCGTTTGGTGGCACTCGGTCGAGCCCACGATGTCCTGCTGCAGACAAACTGGACGGGTGGGCCGTTGACCGCAATCCTGAACAATGCCGTCGAACCGTTCGACATGACCGGAACGAGCCGCTTCCTCGTCCAAAGTTCGGACATCGAAGTCAGTGCGGCCGCAGTGCTGCCGCTGGCAATGGTCCTGAACGAGTTGTGCACCAACGCCGTCAAATATGGCGCGCTGTCCAACGCCGGCGGCCGCGTGGAAATTACCGCGTCTGTCCATGACGCTGGCAGCCAATTTCAATTGAAATGGGCGGAATCGGGCGGCCCCGCTGTGAAGCAGCCGACCCGCCGCAGTTTCGGAACGCGGCTAATCGAGCATAGCTTCGTGAGCCAGCTCGGGGGCCAGGCTCAACTGGCGTTCGAGCCTTCAGGCCTGGTCTGCGTGCTCGACATCCCGATGGCTTCGCTCAAGCCGCCAATTTCAGGCTGAGACACCAGGGTTCGACGAACGTTCCTTCTGCCCATCCGGCTCCGGAGCCGGGACGCTGGCTGATGTCCGACCTGATAGTCCTGATTTCTGGTTTTACCCAAATCCTCCCGAACTCCGGGAGAACCGTGAGATCACCAGCGGCGGCTGCCCAGGCGAGCCAGTCGGAGGCTACGGAACAAAAGAGGGTTAGAGGGGTTAGTAGCCAGACGAACAGACAGAATTGACGGGTTCAAGCTCATGTCACGCTCCAAGAACAATCTCTGGTACGCCAGAATAAAGGGCGCTGGTGCGACGATCTTGTTCGTATTTTTGGGAGCTACGACTACCCTTCAAGTCAAGGCGGCGGCGGTTCCTCTGTTCGAGGCGGTCCACACGTCAGTGGTCCCGTCTCGGGTGGTTGGGATTGCCCGGACGGTAGCGACATTCAACCTCGCAACACCCGAAGAGACCTCGTCTCAGCCTTGCGCTCATCAGGTTTGGCCTCGCATTCAAGCCAGCTGCCTCGACGGCGGTCTCGGCCGAGATGTGCGCCTCGCCACTGCTGAATCATCCATGCACGGAGACATGCAGCGGCGATTCAGCGAAGCCTTTGATTAATTTAATAGAGCAGCGGAAATTGGCCCTTCGACCACGGCCAAACAGGAGCAATCGCATGAACCTGATTGTAACGCATGCGGACTTGATTGGCGGGGCGCTGCGAACGCGCCTCGACCACTCCGCTGGAGCGCCTTCAATTTCGATTTCCAATCTTGTCGCGCGCTTGCAGGCGGTATTCAAAAAGCATTTGCCTCGCGAAACCGGTCAAGAAATTGGCGACCGTGCCGGGTTGTTCGACGTCGGAGACTCGGTGAAGCGGCGTATTGGAGTTCCAGGGCTGACATTTTCTCAAGACTAGCCACAAGCACCAGAAAATCAGGCGCAACTTGTCGCGCCTGATTTTGGGCATAGCAGGGATCACAGCCGTCGATCTTTTCTGCTATTTTTGGCTGCAACGCGTTGCCATGCGCCGACCGGGCCTCGGCTCGGCCCGGCTTGGTCGGCTGCTTCTGCCAACTGCGAAGCTAACCTGAAGGCACTCCAATGCACATTTCGAATGAGAGCCTGCTGGTCATCATCATCGTGGGCATTATTGCCGGATGGTTGGCTGGTCAACTGGTTCGAGGCGCTGGGTTTGGCCTCGTTGGTGATCTGGTAATCGGTATCGTGGGCGCCTTCATAGGCAACTGGCTGCTCCCACAAGTCGGCATCCACCTCGGCAGCGGCATCGTCAGTGCAATCGTCAACGCGACTATCGGCGCGGTCATACTGCTGTTGATAGTGAGACTGGTGAGCGGCCGGGGTCGTTGGGGGAGGCGTGGCCGACTTTAGGCTGCGTCCGACACCCTAGTTCGCTGCCGGGACGAGGGTGCGCGGGCTGCGGCAAGTACCTCGGTCGACTTCGGCGCAGCGGCGGAAGTTGAGGGACTTGTCGAAGCAGACGCGCAGTTCCTCGAAATGGCCGTCGGAGCAGACCGCTGCCATGCCGGCGGGCGTCAGCCCGGGATTGGCGGCGGCAAAGGCGCCTTCAATCACCTCCGGTTTGACCATCGAGTCCTCGCCGACCTTCAACAGCGGCGCGGGGATATGAACCTTTTCGAAGGCCCGGCGCAGAAGCGAGAAATACTGGTTGGCGGAAAGGCCGGAGCAGAAGCCGTGCTTTTCCCATTCATGGCGGATGAGGCCCTGGCTCGGCATGATGTCGTCCACCGAGTCGACGACGGCCGCCGGCAGACGGCGCGGCATCGAAGAGGGGCAGAAGCTCGGATAGCCGCGCTCGTATTGCGGCCAAAGACCGTGGACGACGAAACCGGGATGGCGGCCGTCGCATTCCGCCGGGCTGGGATTTTCGCCGAAGCGGCAGTAGCTCGGCGACCAGGAGAGGGACAACACCCAGAAGTCGAAATCGCCAGGCGTGCCGCCGCGCTGCTCGGCTGCCGCAGGGGAGACCAGGAAAAGCGCCAGAAGCGCGGCGAGAAGGCGAGTCACGGACGGATCGCGCGGCACCACTGATCGAAGACGCGCCACGGATCGAAATTCGGCAGGCAGGACTCGACGTTCCAGCCGAGGCCGACGAAGCCCTGCTTCGATTCGATCAGCCAGACGGCCTCGTATTTGCGGCCGTTGCTCATCCAGGCGGTGCCGCGGCAGTAGCGGCGGTCAACGAGGCCGGGTCCGAACTTCGCGTCAGCCTCGCGAATCCTGTCGATCGTGGTGATGGTAAGGCCCGTATAGAGGACATGGGCATCGGCGTAGGCGAACTTCGATGCGATGACCCCGACGACCCCCGGGTAGTCGCAAGGCGGCAACTCGCCCCAGGCGTAAGAGCCGTGGCTCTTGCCGCCGCCATAGTAGTCACTCGCAACAGCCGGCGAGGCGAAAGCAAAGAGGGCGAGAAGAAGCCCGACGGCGATGCGCGGCATGGCCAGATCCTTGAGACGAAGCGAGTCCGCCAAAGCATGCGCTGTGGCCCTATGAGGGTCAAGGCGAGAAGCCGGGTTATTCCCCGCTGATCGGATCGATGAGGACGGCAGCACCGGGGCCGCTGGCGAGGATCGGCTTGAGGGCCGCCAGCATCTGGGCGAGGGTTTCTTCGAACTGCCAGGGTGGATTGCAGATGACGAGGCCGGCGCCATTGAAACGGCCGGCGGTGGCGCGGCCACGCACCATCAGCTCGGCGCGTAGCAAGCGCTTGATGCCGCTTGCCGACAGCGCCAGGCGAAAGCGATCGATGACGGCGAGGTCCTTGACCGGATACCAGAGGGCGAACATGCCGGTCGGCCAGCGGCGATGGGCTTCCGCGAAGCGGGCCGCCAGCCGATCGAACTCGCCGGGCTCCTCGAAAGGCGGATCGACGAGCACAATGCCCCGCCGTTCCTTAGGCGGCACGAAGGAACCGAGGGCAAGCCAGCCGTCAAGAGCGATGACCTTGACGCGCTTGTCGCGGGCAAAGAGGGCGGCGAGGGATTTGGCATCGTCCGGATGGAGTTCCGTCGCCGTCAGCCGGTCCGCGTCGCGCATGAGGTGCCGCGCGATCCAGGGCGAGCCGGGATAGCGGCGCAGCGCGCCACCACCGTTGGCGGCACGGACCGCGGCGAGATAGGACGCAAAGAGGGCGGCGAGGGGCGGGTCGAGGACGCGGTCGTAGAGCCGGCCGATGCCCTCGCGCCATTCGCCAGTGCGCGTCGCCTCGTCGGCGGTAAGGTCGTAGAGGCCGATGCCGGCGTGGGTGTCGATCACCCGGAACGCGGCCTCCTTTTCCTTCAACCGCTCGATCAGCCGGGCGAGGACGGCATGCTTGACGACATCGGCGAAATTGCCGGCGTGGAAGGCGTGGCGGTAGTTCATCCCGTTTCCGTGGCTGCGATAGCCCGTGGTGCTCAGGCCTTCAGCATCCATTCATGGGCAGGGTCGTTGTGGAAGCGCCAGAGGCGTTTCGGGCCGGCCATGACGTTGAGATAGTAAAGGTCGTAGCCGTGGACGGTGGCGCAGGGGTGGTAGCCGCGCGGCACCAGCGTCACGTCGCCGTCCTCGAGGGTCATCGACACGTCGAGGGTGCGGTCGTCGGTGTAGATGCGCTGGAAGGCGAAGCCCTGCGGCGGGTTGAGGCG
>JBDTLN010000053.1:0-8943 GCA_039934795.1 Bauldia sp.
TCCGCGCCGCGATCGGCATCGTCCCGCAGGATACCGTGCTGTTCAACGACACGATTGCCTACAATATCGGCTACGGCAGGGTCGGCGCCACGGACGAAGAGGTCCACGCCGCCGCGCAGATTTCCCAGATCGGCGGCTTCATCGAAAAACTCCCGGACGGCTACAAGACCGAGGTCGGCGAGCGCGGGCTGAAGCTCTCCGGCGGCGAGAAGCAGCGTGTCGCCATCGCCCGCACCGTCCTCAAGGCGCCGCCGATCCTGATCCTCGACGAGGCGACCTCAGCCCTCGACATTCACACCGAGCGCGAAATCCAGGCCGCGCTCGACCGCGTCTCGGCCGATCGCACCACGCTGATCATCGCCCACCGTCTGTCCACCGTAGTTCATGCCGATGAGATCATCGTCCTCGACGACGGCCGCATCGTCGAGCGCGGCACGCATCACGAGTTGCTGGCATCTCGTGGTCTCTACGCCTCGATGTGGAACCGTCAGCGCGTCGTCCAGGAGGCCGTCCAGCGCCTGCGCGAGGTCGAGGACTCCGGGGAAGTCCGGTTTGTCCCCAAAGGCGATCGTCAGGAAATCCTGCCTGCCGAGTAGGCTTCAGCTCAGCAGCCAGGTGAACACCACGACGAGAACGACGTAGCCGGCGAGCGCGGCTGCGGCGTAAGCCTTGCCTGTCTTGAACGGATTGTCCTTGGTCAGCCCTATAAACGTATTGAGGTTGACCGCGTGGAGGATCAGCCCGGCGATCAGGACCGCAGCCCACTTGCCGGACGGAACGAAGGCCAGCGTCGCCGCCGCAAACAGCGCATATTCGACGATCAGCGCCGCCCAGCCGTGACGCCACAGGCCGAAGCCGACCCTGGTATCGCGGCCAAAACCGAGCACCGGCAGGTCGGGCAGGTGCACGATCACGTCAAGCAGCCAGTGCGAGATCGACGCCAGCACGAAGACCAGTGCGGCCTGCCACCCAAGGAAGGCGCCAATGATCGCTGCCGGAATAAGGGCGATGAGATTGGTCAGCACCAGCGAGTGCGAGTAGGGGTAGTGGACAAACCGGATGTGACTTTGCAGGGGCGACTTCGGGTCGACCTCCACCCGTTCGATGCCGGCGAAGATCGTGACGCCCCACAAGAGGTCGGGGAAGCTGACGCCGACCATGCCGACCCACACCGGCGTCTCGGGAAAGAGAACATGCAGCAGTTCCGCGCCGGCAACGTGACCAATGAACATGCTCTGCTCCGATCGCAATACGAAGGGGCTGATTCCCTCTCGGGTTGCGGCCGACACTACAGCAGCCTTTGCCCTTTGTGTCGCGACGCCGGGGCGGTAATCTCACCCGCCGGGCCTGCTTTCCGGCGTGTGCGTTGGAATGCGGCATGAGTTCAGTCATCGACTCGATCAAGCGGAGCTTCGTGCCGGTCCGGCGTGAGGGCCTGGTATTCATTGCAATCCCGGCCTTTATCGCCGTCTTCTTTGGCTGGTACTGGCAGCCGGTGTTCTGGATCGGCCTCATCGTCACTGCCTGGTGCGCCTATTTCTTCCGCGATCCGAAGCGGGTCACGCCGACCGCCCCCGAACTCGTCGTCAGCCCGGCCGACGGACGCGTTGCCGCCGTTGCCATTGGCGTTGCTCCGCGCGAACTCGGACTCGGCGAGACGTCGCGCCGGCGCATATCGATTTTCATGAACGTCTTCGACTGCCACGTGAATCGCGCGCCGGTCGCGGGCAAGGTGACGAAGATCGCCTACACCCCCGGCAAGTTCCTCAATGCCGATCTCGACAAGGCGAGCGAAGGCAACGAGCGCAACGGCTTCGTCCTGGAGAGCGGCCATGGCCCGATCGGCGTTGTGCAGATCGCCGGGCTGGTGGCGCGGCGCATCGTCTGCTTCGTCAAGGAAGGGGATACGCTGGCGCCAGGCGAGCGTATCGGCCTGATCCGGTTCGGCTCGCGCGTCGACGTCTACCTGCCGGTTACCGCCAACGTCCTCGTTGCCGAAGGCCAGACCGCCATCGCCGGCGAAACTGTGCTGGCGCGGTTCGGTGAGGAGCGCACCGAAGCGCGGGTCCGCGTCGACTGACCCGCATGGCCAATATCTTTTCGCCCTTCGACCCCGACGACGCCCCCGAGCGAAAGCCCCGACGGCATCTGCCGTTCGTGCCGGTCCGCCTGGTGCTTCCCAACGTCGTGACGCTTCTGGCCCTGTGCGCCGGCCTTACCTCGATCCGGATGAGCATTGAAGGGAAATACGACTATGCCATTGCCGCCATCGCCATCGCCGCGGTCCTCGATGGGATCGACGGCCGCATGGCCCGTTTCCTCCGCTCGTCCTCGCGTTTTGGCGCCGAGCTCGACTCGCTGACCGACTTCGTCAATTTCGGCGTTGGCCCCGGCATCCTCCTCTACGCGTGGACCCTCAACGATGTCCGCTCCCTCGGCTGGATCGCCGTCCTCATCTTCGCCATATGCTGCGCTCTCCGCCTCGCCCGCTTCAACGTCGCGCTCGTTGCGTCCGACAAGCCTGAATGGCAGTCGAATTTCTTCGTCGGCGTCCCGGCGCCGGCAGGCGCGATGATTTCCCTGTTGCCTGTCTACATGGAGTTCGTCGGGGCTCCGCACGGCTTCTGGACCGCGCCGCTGGTGCTCGTCTACACCGTCGCCATCGGCCTCCTCATGGTCAGCCGCGTTCCGACCTGGTCCGGCAAGCTGGTCGGCAAGCGCATCCCGCGCGATCAGGTTCTGCCGCTCTTCGTCGCCGTGGTGCTGGTCGTCGCGCTGCTCGTCAGCTACCCGTGGGAAATGATGACGATCCTGACCCTGGCCTATCTCGTGAGCCTGCCGCTGAGCTGGAACGCCTTCGAGCGCAGGCTCAAGCTGGAAAGAGCGAGGGCGACCCAGGAGCCGGCCGTGTCACCCGGGGATTCAAGCGAATCCTAGTGGCGAGCAAAGGTCATGGCGCGGACCCGTTCGTCGAGCGGCGCCTCCGGGAATGCGTCGCGCAGCGTCCGCAGGGCAACAGCCGGGCTCGTCGGCTCCATCGCATCGAGAAGGTGCCGCATCTCGCCGATCCGGCGGTCGAGCACCGCGGTGAAACGGGGATCGTCGACCGTGATGAGCTGAAGTGCGGTCTTGTCCGGCTTGTCCATGCGGAAGAATCCTCGTCGGCTCGCTCGAATGACAATTCACGGAATCAACTCGGGTTCCGGAATCGTGAGCCGCGAAGATTAACGACCCGTTAATCAACGCACGCAGCGCTTCCCGGATGCTGAATCGAACTATCGGGATTCACCGGCAAAGTGCTCAGCGACAAGAACATTGTGAATTCGGCGATGAACCTTGCGGCATGCCCTGTTGCCGGCGCTAAGATGTCGAAGCCAGTTCGAAGGGAGAACGAATGACCGACGTGTATCCGCGCGACATGATCGGCTACGGCCGCAATCCGCCCGACCCGGCATGGCCGGGAGGCGCGCGCGTCGCGGTGCAGTTCGTCGTCAACTATGAGGAGGGCGGCGAGAACAACATCCTGCACGGCGACGCTGCCTCCGAAGCGTTCCTGTCAGAAATCGTCGGCGCCCAGTCCTGGCCGGGGATGCGCCACGCCAATATGGAGTCGATCTACGAATACGGATCGCGCGCCGGCTTCTGGCGGCTTTGGCGGATGTTCACCGGCCGCCGCATCCCGGTCACCGTCTATGCCGTCGCTACCGCCATTGCCCGCAATCTCGAAGCAGTCGGCGCCATGCTCGAGGCCGATTGGGAGATCGCCAGCCACGGCCTCAAATGGGTCGAACTGAAGGACCGGGCTGAAGACGCGGAGCGCCGCGACATCGCCGAGGCCGTCCGCATTCACGCCGCGGTAACCGGCACGCGGCCGCTCGGGCTCTACCAGGGGCGCTCGTCGATCAATTCGATCCGGCTGGCGGCGGAGGAGGGCGGCTTCCTCTATTCATCCGACGCCTATGCCGACGATCTGCCCTATTGGGTCAAGGGTCCGCAGGGCCCGTTCCTCATCATTCCCTACACCCTCGATGCCAACGACATGCGCTTCGCCACGCCGCAGGGGTTCAATTCCGGCGATCAGTTCTTCGCCTATCTCAAGGACAGCTTCGATTGCCTCTACGCTGAAGGCGAGAAGGGTGCACCGAAGATGATGTCGGTGGGTCTGCACTGCCGCCTCGTCGGCCGCCCCGGCCGCGCTGAATCGCTGGCCCGCTTCCTCGACTATGTGCTGTCGAGGGAGAAGGTCTGGCTGCCGCGCCGGGTCGATATCGCCCGGCACTGGCACCAGCACCACCGGCCGGCGTAGTCAGCCGGCGCGCGTCGGCGAAGCAACAAGGTCCCAGAACTCAAGCGTCCGCTTGACGATCCAGGGCAGGCTGACTTCATCGAAGACATTGTAGTGGTCGCTCAGGATATGGTGGTTGTAGGCGCCCTCGTCGATGAACACCGTGTAGACGAGGCATCGCTCTGCAATTTTCGGGTCGAAATTGACGTCAACACGCCGACAGCCGTTCTCGCGTTGGCGCATGACTTCGGCCTGCTTGGTGATCGCCGCCCGGAACATGCCGAGCGAGTCCGGCTCGATCTCGAATTTCTGGATGGTGACGAACATTTAGAATGCCCCCTGGCCGGCGCGAAATTCCACGGTGCGCTTGATCGTGTCAGGACCACCGCGGCAAAGTTTCGAGGAGCGGCGCGACGGAGGGCTCGCCAAAAAGCGTAGCCCGCGCACCGGGACTGAGCGCCACAAGGGGCGGCCGGACATTGCTCCACGACGGATCGCCGTAGCGCGACGACAGCACCGCCTTCAGGCCGGGCACCATGGCGTTTCGCTCGAGCGCCGTACGCACGGCATTGGCGTCGTTCTGCAGATGGGGCGCGTCGCGCTCCATCCAGCGGTCGAAAACGGCTCGGATGCCGCGCGCGTTGATGTTGGCCGTCGCCGAGATACAGCCGGCCGCGCCCGCCGCCATAGCCCGGGCGAGCATCGTCTCGGCCCCGGGAAACACGACGAAACCCGGAAACGTGTCGATGACGCTCTTGGTGTGCTCGAAGTCGCCGGACGAATCCTTCATGCCGACGACGATGCCGGGGAACGCGGCGATGAGCCGCCGGACAAGGTCGTTCGACCAGCCGACGGCCGCGACGGGCGGGATGTGATAAAGGAGGATGCGCGGCACCACCGGTCCCGACCTTTCAATGACGCGCGCCACGAAGGCATAGAGGCCGTCGTCGGAGACGTTCTTGTAATAGAACGGCGGCAGCAGCAGCACGGCGGCGGCGCCGATTTCGCCGGCGTGGCGCGCGAGCGTCGCCGCGTCGTCGATGGCGCAGGCACCGGTCCCCGGCAGGAGCTGGCTGGCCTCGATGCCGGCTTCGATGTGGGCATCGATCACTTGGCGCCGTTCGTCGAGGCTCAGCGAATTGGCCTCACTGGTGGTGCCGAGAACGGCCAGGCCATGCGCTCCGTCAGCAAGCAATTGCTTGCTGTGTCGGACCAACCTGCGAAAATCCACTGAACCGTCGTCCTTGAACGGCGTGCAGACCGGCGGCCAGAGCCCGGAAAGCGGTCGTTTGCTGCGTTCTGCGGCCTTCGGCCGCGTTTGCGGCTCGGCTTCGACTTCCACGGGTACCTCCAATGTATCGACGGTATCGGCCCCGGCGGCCGCAACGGACATGGCAAGCAGCTGCGGACCGGCGTCGGGATCGCTGAGGGCGGCTATGAACTCGACGCCCATTCGGTCCTCCTTCCGCCACGCAACCCGGCAGGGTCGCGCCGTGTCCCCGTCGATCGACAGTTCGAATTCGCGCGGGATCCCCACCATGCCGGGAACCTGGAGCAAGGCTCCGCCCTCGGAAATGTTGCGCACCGAGCAGTTCAGGGACGAATAGCCGCTGTTGAAAATGATACGGCCGGCCCGGAGCGTTCGATTGCGTCGGGAGTGCCTGTGTTCTGCCTGTTCCATCGGCGACTCAGCGGAGGCACGAGACAAGTGATTGTAGGCGAAGTACCGTCGCTTTTGTGAGCCGTACGGGACTTTCGGGGGAGTGCGCTTCGTGCTGCCCGACAATAGCCGGTCGAATCGCGAGCGTGAAGCGGCTCGAGCCCGTCCCTCAGGGGTGTCCGGGTGCGTCTGGCTAGCTGGGTTGACACGTTGTAAGGTCGATGTCGGGTAGGGCGGACCGCTGTCCTTGCATGACACATCACTGTCAAAGAAGACGGCTAACCACTGTCGACGCCGACCCGCGACGGTCAGTCCCGAATAACGCTCCCGAGGGGAACCACAATGACAACTTCATGGACGAAAACTGCCGCTTTCTCGATTCTGGCTCTCAGCCTCTCCACCAGCCTGGTCCGCGCCGACGCGATGGAAGATCTCGTCGCGGCGGCCAAGAAGGAAGGCACGCTGACGACCATCGCGCTGCCCCACGACTGGTGCGGCTACGGCGCGGTCATTGACGGCTTCAAGGCCAAGTACGGCCTCGAGGTCAACGAGCTCAATCCCGACGCCGGGTCGGGCGACGAAGTCGAGGCGATCAAGGCCAACAAGGGCAACACCGGCCCGCAGGCGCCCGACGTGATCGACGTCGGCCTCTCGTTCGGCCCCTCCGCCAAGGCCGAAGGTCTTGTCCAGCCCTACAAGGTCTCGACCTGGGACACGATCCCGGACACCGCCAAGGACGCCGACGGCAACTGGTACGGCGACTACTACGGTGTGTTGTCCTTTGTGGTGAACAAGGATCTGGTGAAGGCCGCCCCGGCCGATTGGGCCGACCTTAGCAAGCCCGACTACAAGGGCATGGTCGCCCTTGCCGGCGATCCGCGCGCCTCCAACCAGGCGATTGCGGCGGTTCACGCCGCCGGTATCAGCACCGGCGCCGCTCCGGGAGCCGCAGCTGGCGAGGCCGGCCTGAAGATCTTCGCGGACATCAACAAGGCCGGCAACTTCGTCCCGGTGATCGCCAAGTCGGCGTCGCTCGCCCAGGGCACGACCCCGATTGTCGTCGCCTGGGACTATAACGGCCTCGGCTGGAAGGGCGTGCTCGCGGGCAACCCGCCCGTCGACGTCATTGTTCCGACCTCTGGCGTCGTGGCCGGCGTGTACGTGCAGGCGATCAGCGCCTTCGCCCCGCACCCGAACGCCGCCAAGCTGTGGATGGAGTACCTCTACTCCGACGAGGGTCAGCTCCTCTGGCTCAAGGGCTTCTGCCATCCGATCCGCTTCAACGACCTCGCCGCCCGCGGCGCGATCCCGAAGGATCTGATGGACGCGCTGCCCCCGGCCGAAGGCTACGCCAAGGCAGTGTTCCCGACGCTCGACGAGCAGGGCGCCGCCAAGGAAGCGATCACCAAGCAGTGGGATAGCGTCGTCGGCGCCAACGTCCAGGCCGCCCAGTAAGACCATAGGCAAACCGACCGGTCCCCTTTTCCCGCCCGGCGGGTGGGGGGGCGGCCGGGCGTGGTGCCCGATGGCCGATCAAGCCCTCATCGCTTCGACGCCTGTTGAAGCGCCCGTTCGCCCGCCAAGGATTTCCTGGGCCTGGCTGGGTGTCGTTCCCTTCTTCGCTTTCACCATTCTGTTCCTGATCCTGCCGACGCTCGACCTGATGCTCGGCGCCTTCCGCACGCCGGACGGCTCCTTCACGTTCGACAACATCCTGCGGCTGAACCAGCCGACAATCATCAACGCCTACCTGATCAGCATTCAGGTCAGCCTTGCGTCCTCGCTGCTCGGCGCGATCGTCGGCACGCTGCTGGCCTGGGCCGTGGTGATGGGGCGGGTACCGAATTGGTTGCGCCCGATCGTGACGACCTTCAGCGGCGTCGCCTCCAATTTCGCCGGCATTCCGTTGTCATTCGCCTTCATCGCCACGATCGGACCGGTCGGGCTCGTCACGGTGATGCTCGACCAGAAGTTCGGGATCAGCCTCCGCAGCCTCGGTTTCAACCTGCTCAGCTTTTGGGGCCTGACGATCACCTATCTCTACTTCCAGATCCCGCTGATGATCCTCATCCTGATGCCGGCCCTTGATGGCCTCAAGAAGGAATGGCGAGAGGCCTCGGCCATCCTCGGCGCGAGCAGCCTCCAATATTGGCGGATGGTGGCCCTGCCCATATTGTGGCCGAGCCTCCTCGGCACGACGATCCTCCTCTTCGCCAACGCCTTCGGCGCGGTCGCGACCGCCTATGCGCTGACCGGCTCGTCGCTCAACATCGTGCCGATCCTCCTCTATGCGCAGATTCGCGGCGACGTTCTCCACGACCCGCACCTCGGCTATGCCCTCGCTCTCGGCATGATCCTCATCACCGGCGTCTCCAACGTCGCCTACATCTGGCTCCGCTCGCGCGGTGAGCGGTGGATCAAATGAGGCGCCCGCTGATCGGGCCCTGGTTGGTTGTCGTGTTGGGCGCGATCTATTTCATCGTGCCGCTCATCGCCACGTTCGAGTTCTCGCTGAAGAAGCGGCGGGGCGTCTATTCCTTCGACGCCTATCAGGCGGTCTTCAACGACCATCGCTTCTTCGAGAGCTTCGGCTACTCGACCGCCGCCGCTATCGCGACGATCGTGGTCGGCGTTCTTCTCGTCGTGCCAACCACCTACGTCATCCGCCTGCGGTTGCCGAAGCTGCGGCCCGTGGTCGAGTTCATCACGCTCTTGCCGCTCGTCATCCCGGCCATCGTCATCGTCTTCGGATATCTGCGGCTGTACAATTCCTCGTCCTGGCTGCCGCTGACGGCCTCGGCTCGCACGACCGATATTCTCCTCGTTTTCAGCTATGTGACCCTGGCATTGCCGTATCTTTATCGTGCCGTCGACACCGGCATGCGCGCCATCGACGTGCGCACGCTGACCGAGGCGGCGGAAAGTCTCGGCGCCGGCTGGTGGACCGTGCTGTTCAAGATCATCCTACCCAACGTGCGGGTCGCGGTGCTGTCGGGAG
>JBDTLN010000054.1:0-8808 GCA_039934795.1 Bauldia sp.
AGGCGCTTCGGGATATGGCGGCGCGCTTGATTCGTGCCTGAAACCGGATCGGTTGCCTCAGCGCTGCCTTGCAGATCAAGCGATGCCAGCCGCCCGGGCGCGGGCCAGCACGCGCTCGGCGCGCAGGAGATGCGGACGGTCGAGCATCTGACCCTCGATGCTGATGACGCCGGCGGCGGAGGATTCCGCGAACGCGGCGACGATCGCCGCGGCGCGGGCGATGGCCTCGGTCGAAGGCGTGAAAACGCGGTTGATGACCGGTACCTGGTCGGGGTGGATGGCGAGCTTGCCGCCGAAGCCGTCGCGGCGCGCCGCCTCGGCCTCCTTCTCGAAGCCGGCGGCGTCGCGAAAGGCCGGGAACACGGTGTCGATCGCCTCGACGCCAGCGGCGCTGGCGCCGGCAAGGGTCAAGGTGCGGGCGAGGCGGTAGGGGTCGGTAAACTCGCCAAGGGCATCGCGGTTCGTTTCGGCGCCAAGGGCGGCGGACAGATCCTCCGCGCCCCAGGTGAGGGCGGCAAGGCGGTTGCTTGCCCCGGCATAGGAGCCGAGGTCGAACAGCGCCGCGGGGGTCTCGGTGGCGATTGCGACGATGCGGATCGCGCCTTCATCGATGCCGGCGAGCGCCTCGCGGGCGGCGAGCATGGCGGAGAGGAGCATGATGTCGGGGCCGCCTTCGGCCTTCGGCAGCAGGATGCCATCGGGTCGGGCGGGAACGATGACGTCGAGGTCGACGTCGGCGAGGCCCGAGCCGAGGGGGTTGATGCGGACATAGAGGGCGGGGCCGGGCGTGCCCGGGGTGCGGGCGGCGATGTATCCGGCGGCGAGATCGCGGGCATCGTCCTTGTTGGCGGCCGAGACTGAATCCTCAAGGTCGAGGATCACCACGTCGGCGGGAGAGCCGAGGCCCTTCTCGATCTTTCGCTTGCTATCGGCGGGGACGAAGAGGAGCGAGCGCATCAGGCCGGCTTCCGGCGGACGAACACCTGGCGCCGGCAGATGGCGACCATGTCACCGGTCTGCTTGAAGGCCTTGTGCTCGAATTCGACAATGCCGGCGTCGGGGCGCGACTTCGACTCCCGCTTGCTCATCACCTCGGTCGTCACGTTGACGGTGTCGCCCTGGAACAGGGGCTTGGGAAACTTGACCTCGGTCATGCCGAGATTGGCGATGATGGTGCCAATAGTGGTGTCGTTGATCGAGATGCCGATCATCAAGCCGAGAGTGAACAGGCTGTTCATCAACGGCTGGCCGAACTCGGTTTTGGCCGAGAACTCCCGGTCGATATGGAGCGGCTGCGGATTGTGAGTGAGGGCCGAGAAGAGGATGTTGTCCATCTCGGTCACAGTCCGGCGGATCTCGCTGTTGATGACCCGACCGACCTCGAATTCGTCGAAATAGTAGCCCGGCATTGGCGGTCCCCCGGTTGTCTTGCCTGCCGGAGAGGACTAGCGCCCGCCGCTTTCCTCCGCAACCGCACGCAGGCCGGCAAAATCATGGTGAACCGATCGTTAACCGCTGCGATGGCAGAGTGGCGGCCAAGTCATTGAAAGCTCGTCATGATCGTCCATCGGTTCCTCCACTGGATCGCCAATGCCCCGGCTGAGCGCCGTCCCGAGGCGGCCCATGCGCTGGCGCGCGCCTATCTCCATTCGGAGGTGGACGACGAGATACAGAGCGGCATGGAGGCCGCCCTGACGGTGCTGCTCGACGATCCGATGTTCGACATCCGCTTCGCTATCGCCGACGCCCTCGCGTCGAGCCCGCGGGCGCCGCGGCATGTGCTCCTGACGCTGGCCGGAGACCAGACCGAGATCGCGGCGCTGGTCCTTGCCCGCTCGCCGCTGTTCATCGATACGGAACTGGTCGACATCGTGGCGGCCGCGGCTGAGCCGCTGCAAGTCGCGGTGGCATCGCGGCCGCTTGTCTCCGGCGCCGTTTCGGCGGCACTGGCCGAGGTTGGCGAGCGCGCCGCCGTGAAGGCGCTGGTCGGCAATGTCGGGGCGACAATCGCGCGGATCAGCTTGCGGCGGATCGCCGAGCGTTTCGGCGACGAACCCGAGCTTCGCGATGCCCTGCTGGCGCGGCCGGACCTGCCGCCGGAAATCCACCAGATGCTCATCCGGCGTCTGAGCGATGCACTGGGCAACCTGATCGTGCTGAAAGCGTGGGTGCCAGAAGATCGTGCCCTGACGGTGACCAGGGAGGCCTGCGACCGGGCGACGGTGGCGCTCGCAGCGGAGTCGCAGTCTGAGGACCTCGCCGCGCTGGTCGAGCATCTGCGGGTGACCGGACAGCTCACGACGGCACTGCTGCTGCGCGCCGTTTGCGCCGGCAATATCGGCTTTTTCGAAGCGGCGCTGGCGGTGCTGGCGCGGGTCCCCGAGGCGCGGGCCGCAAGTTTCGTTCGCGGGCGGATCGGCGGGTTCCGTGCGCTCTACACCAAAGCCGGCCTGCCGCCACGCGCCTTCGATGCATTCTCGGCGGCGCTCGAGACCGCCCGCCGGATCAGCAACGACGGCGGGCCAGCCGATCGCTATCGCTTCACCCGCGACATGGTCGATGCGGTGCTGGCACGTTACCGCGACATCACCGACGGCGAAATGAACGAGCTAACGACGATGCTTCGCCGCTTCGCTGCCGAGCAGGCGCGCGACGCGGCGCGTGACTATGTGCGGGAAGCCTCGGCGGCCTGAGATTCAGCCTTCGGCATCGACATCGGGACGTTTCGCCTATCGCCCCGGAGGCCGGTTCAAGGAGGCGAGGCGGGGTGCTGCGTCGCGGCGCTCGGCTTCACCGGCCGCAGGCTGTTCGGTGTCCTCGGCGACGAGATAGACCGGGGGCGCCTGCAAGGCGAGGTGGATGCGCGCGATGTAGAGCCCGATGATGCCAAGCATCACGAACAGGAAGCCGAAAAGCATGGACGACAATCCGACCAGGGATGCCCAGCCTGGAACGGTGACGCCGCGGGCGTACTGGACCATGACGTAGGCCAGCTCGACGAATGCAAAGAGCGCCAGAGCCGTGCCTAGCCAGATGCCGATATAGAGCGGCCGGGTGGTGAAGGTGACGATGCCGGTGGTTGCAAAACGCAGCATTTTGGCCGGCGAATATTTGGTGGAACCACTCGCGCGTTCGGCGGCGTCGTAGTCGAGCGTCACCGCGGGGTAGCCGAGCCAGGTGATGGCCCCCCTGAGGAAGCCGTGGCTGCCGCGAAAGGCAAGCAACTGGGCAAGGGCGGCACGGTCAAGGAGTCGAAAGTCAGAGCTGCCCGGCGTGGTCGGCACACCGGTGAACATCGCGAACAGGCGGTAAAAGAACGAAGAGCTCGTCCGCTTGAACCATCCCCCCGACGAAGCGTGTCGGCGGCGCGTCAGCACGACCGGTGCACCGGCCTGCCACTCGGCAATCATCGCGGGGATGAGCTCGGGCGGATGCTGCAAGTCGGCATCCAACGTGATCACCGCATCACCGCGGGCCTCGGCCAGTCCGGCGAGGAGGGCCGCCTGATGGCCGAAGTTGCGCACCAACCGGATTCCGCGGACATGTTTGTCGCGGGCGGCGGCTGTGGCGATCCGCTTCCAGGTCGCGTCGCGGCTGCCGTCATCGACAAACAGGATCTCGTAGTCCACTGGCCGCTCGTCCATGCAGGCCCGGATACGGATAGCCAGCGGCTCGATATTGCCCTCTTCAGCGAAGGCGGGAACAACGATGGAGACAAACGGCCTGGTCATTCCGCCGGCCTTTCAGGTTCGGGTTTGCGCCAAAGCGAGAGCGTGGCAAATGAGAGGGTGCGCGCCAGGGCGCCGCGCATGAACGGCCGCTCAAGCGCGAATAGCCGCCGCACGGCGCCGGGTCCGCCGACGTTCAGCTTCGGGAAAGCGTCGGGGTTGTAATAGAGGACGTAGGAAAGGAGCCCCGGATAGAGAACGTCCACCCGCTCCAGGCCGGCGCGCTCGAACATGGCGAAGAGGCTGCGGGTCGAGAAGCCCTGCTCCGTGTCGGCATCGAACAGCGCATTGCGGCGATAGACCGCGTTGCGGACTGCGCCGAAGACCGAATTGCCGTGGGTTGGTTCAAAGCTCAGGAAATGGCCGCCGGGCCGGACGGCCGTCGCAAGCCGGGTCAGTGCCTCCGTCGCGGCGTCATGCACGTGGTGAAGGCCGCCGATGAGCGTCACGAGATCGTATTGCCGGGTGGGGCGGAACGTGGTGGCGTCGGCCTGGGTTATTTCGAGGTCCGGATTTTCCCTCTGCACCCGCGCAACCACCTCGTCGCTGTAGTCGAATCCGGAATAGGCGACATCGATGCCGAGGTGCCTGCTGAGCAGGTCGTGCGCGTCGGCGTGACCGCACATTGCGTCGAGCACCGTCAGGCCGGGACGGCGGAGAACGGCTTTGTCGCGAAGGAACTCCGCCCAGATGAGATCCTTCAACGCAAGATGGTTGGCGCCGCGGCGGGCGGCGTAGTAGGTGGCCGCGATGCCGTTGAAGTGCTCGCGCTGCTTCTCGACGAGGCCGGTCATTGGGTCGTTCTCAGGAAGATCAGAAAGATGCCCGCGACGATCAAGCCGATACCGAGCATCTGGGCGGAGGATATCGTCTCGCCAAGGAAGTAGCGGGCGATCAGGTTGGTCGCGACGATCAAGCTGCCGGCGGCGATCGGGAAGGCGATCGACAGTGGGAACACTCGAAGCATCGCGATCCATATGCAAAAACCGCCGCCGTAGAATAGCGCACCGACCAGTCCCCGTGCGCTGAACAGCGCGTGGGCATCCTTGATCAGGTAGAGGCCATACGCGCTGATCGCGGCGTAGACGACGGTAACGAGGATAAGAGCCGCGGCGTTCATAAACTGTAAAGGCCGTTCGTTCGCTGCCTTGGCCACTGGTCAACAAGTCCGGGCATGTAGCTCAAACGGACCTATGGTCCGACAGTTGGGATAGCTGGATGACAGCCGGTCCATCAACTCGCGCACATGCGGCGTGGTGTACTTGTCACCGGGATTGAACACGACGACGGCAGGCGGCGCTGACTCGATTTCACGCAGTGCCTCCGCAACATCATTGTCGGTGCGGAGGGCCAAGGGCGCAATAGCGAATGGAACCGGCGGATTGCGCTGCGACAGGAAGTAGAGCTCCGGGGTCATCGGCAGACCAAGGATCGACTCGGCAGGCGCGGCGTGCCGATCAATAAAGGCGAGAACATCCCCATAGGTGGCGCGGTCGTCCGCCGTGACGCGAATGGAGGCGCCGGGTGGACCCAACGCGTCAAGCGCATACCAGTCGCCACGGATGGTGCCGGCGACGCCGCGGAACAGCGGCTGGCCGGCCTGGAAGCCGAGACCAACCACGACGACAAAGAGCGTCGCCCCGACTACGCCGGCGCGGGGAAGCCGCGGCGGCGCGATGGCGAGGAGTCCGGCGAAGGCAAGGCCGGCGCCGAAAAGCGCATAGATCGGAATGGCGTAGTGGATCGAGACGAGGGAATAGAAGAGCGCGATGAAGGCGAGCGGGTGCACGGTACGCCGGCGCTTGAGGAGTGCGTGCAGAACTGCCCCGCCAAGAGCCGCCGGAGCAAGCAGTACCAGAAGCCAGAACAGTCCGTTGACGATCGCGATCGGGCTAGCGCTAACCAGGCCTCCGGCGGCCAGTATCAACAGGCGCGCGTAGCTGGTCCGTTCGAAGAAATCGAGTTCGGTAAGCGACAGCGCTGAGACAATCGCATCTTGCCACCAGCCGCCCAGGGAACCGTGCGCCAGATGATAAAGGGCGAGCGGCAAAGCCGCGGCGATGCCGCCGAGCATCAGGAAGGCAACCGCGGCAATGGCTTGCCGGTTGGGGATGCGGGTTTGCAAGGCGACGGCTACCAGTACGCCCAGCGGAAGGATGCCGTAGAGGAGAAGGGCGGCGCTGTCAGCCTTGGTAGCGAGGTAAGCGGCAAGTGCCGCAATGGCCGTCGCGGCGAGGATGCAGGCGACGATCGGCCTGTTTGGAGGAAGCTGCACGGAAGGCCAAGGCAACAGCAACAGATACGACAGGGTGCCGATCGCGACGAAGACCCCGGAGAGCTGGCGGAACAGGAAGACCGTCGCGACAAGAAATCCGATCCCGACAAGTCCGCCGCGGCTTTTCCCGGCGTCGCCGGCGAGGACGGCGACGAGGACCGCCGTCAGGAACAAGGCGTACCAGTTGGCTGTCGGATTGATGAACTGCACGAAAGTGAGCCCAGCCATGGCAAGGCCACCGGCCGCCGCCACGACGATGCCCGCGTGGCGCAGGAGCGCGAAGACGATGGCCGACTGGACCACCGTGAAGAGGGCAAGCGGGTAGCGCAGGGAGAGGAAATCGCGGCCAAATACTTCGAACGAAAGGGCATGGAGGAAGTGTACGTAGCCGCCGTGCGGGTCATGGACGTCGCGATTGAGGACTGCGCCGTGAGCAATGCGGTCGGCAACCCACGCGTAGGCGCCTTCGTCCGGAGCCCACCAGAACCGGTTGTGAAAGTAAGCCACGATCGCGACGGCCGTGGCGACCGTTGCCATTCCGGCGAGGATCTGGGCCCTCGTCCACGGACGGCGGGAGGCGGCGTCGTCCACTACATTTCGGTCGAAGGCGAATGCCCCGGCGCTCATCGGGTCAGCGAGCCGGCCGCCCCGACGCGCTGCCCGCCTTGCGGGATTTCCAGATGACGGCGTCGACGATGTAGTGGTGAAAGTTGACGATCTGGTAGAGGATGATCGTCCCGGTCAGTCCGGCGAAGAACCACGTGTTCAATGTGCCGAGCACGGCCCAATAGACGATGCCGGTGATCGTCACGCAGGTCAGCAGGTACAGCCACAGCCGCTGGGGCTGGCTGATGTAGGAGAGGAACTTCGCCTCGGGGTCGACGCCATCCTTGAACCGCTTGGTGTTGAAGAGCCAGACGAACAGGATGTATTGGGCGTTGTGCCAGATGTTGATGGTCAGCCAGCCGATGGTGATGTCGGTGATGGCGAGGTAGGCGACCGTGAAGATGGTGAAGTGGGTGAGCATATAGAGCGTGTGCACCACTGCGAGGCGGCCGGCGCGCCATGCCTGGATGCGACGCAGGACCCACCACGCGAGTAGCACGACCGTGACGGCGGCCGCAGCCGAGACCGCCCAGCCGGGGACCGGCAGAGTCTTCAGCTCCATTCCGATGAACCGGCCCGGGTCCTGCCACGAGCGATAGAGAATGCCGAGAACGGGGACGGCGTAGAAGATCGCCTGGTCGATCCAGCCATCTTCGTAGAGCGCATCGCGTTCTTTAGCGCGATAGGCCCGAGAAATGCCCCAGCTCTGCCGGGCGTAGTGGAACCATTGCCAATAGAAGTAGATGCTGACGATCGCCCACAGGCCGACGAACCAGGCGAGGAGGAGCGTGGCGACGGCTACGGCGGGCATGACGCCGAAAACGAGGAAGCGCGTATCGCGGAAGCTCTTCCGGTCGAACCAGAGACGCGTGTAGGTCGATACGACGTGGTGGTAGCCGAAGAACCACAGGTCGACGATGAGGATCGGCCAGAAGAGACCCGGCTCGAGGAGGATCACAATCGCGGTGAGGATCGCGAAAGCCGGAATGCCGACGATGAAGCAAAGGTCGAAGCGCTGGCTGCGCAGCCAGTGGAGCTTGAGGTCACGGGCTTGAACCGATACCGCGGTCATGAAAGGGCTCGCTCCAGATATCGCTCGTCGCACCGCTGTTCGCAGCACTCTCGCGGGCAGCATAGCCGGGATTGGTTAAAAGGTTTAACCCCTTCAATACGCTTAAGAAATCGACAGGCGATTGGCGCCCGCCCGGGCGGGCTAGTAGCGGAACTGTTCCGAGAGGATGCGCTCGTCCCAGGAGTGATCGGGGTCGAACATGATCAAGCTTTCGGCCTTGCGATCCTGCGCTACCTTCACCTCGACAACGGATTTCACCTCGGTGTGGTCGGCGACGACGTTGATCGGCCGCTTGTCGGCTTCGAGGGCCTCGATGAGAACCTTGACCCGGTCGGGGAGGAGGGCGCCACGCCACAGTCGCGGACGGAAGGCGCTGATCGGAGTGAGGGCGAGGAGAGGAGCGTTGATCGGCAGAATCGGTCCGTGCGCCGACAGATTGTAGGCAGTGCTGCCTACCGGCGTTGAAACGAGAACGCCGTCGCAGATCAATTCCTCCAGCCGGACCTGGCGGTCGATCGATACTCGCAGCTTGGCCGCCTGGTAGGATTGGCGGAACAGCGATACCTCGTTGATCGCATAGGCCTTGTGGGAACGCCCCGCCGCGTCGCGGGCGTGCATGGCGAGGGGATGGACGGCGGTGATCAGCGCGCTGGCGATGCGTTCGCGAAGGCCGTCCTCATCGAACTCGTTGAGGAGAAAACCGACGGAGCCGCGATTCATGCCGTAGATCGGCTTGCCGGTATTCATGAAGGCGTGAAGGGACTGCAACATGAAGCCGTCGCCGCCCAAGGCGACGATGACATCGGCCTTTTCCGGGGGGCTCGCGCCATAGCGTGACGCGAGGCGCTGCTGCGCTGCGGCCGCTTCGGGCGTGCCGCTGGAGATGAAGGCGACGGCTTGCTTGCGGCGGCGGACCACGGCCTTCAATCTTTCCTGCGGGGAAGGTGGCAGGGCCTAGCACGCCGGCCGTGAATTTTCCATTGCGGCGGCCAGTTGCGGCACCCGGCCGTGGCAGCTAGTGCTTTGCCGCGCCTCAACTTCTCGAACAGCTGAGTGGTCTCATGAGCTCGACGCCGTCGTCATCCGCCGGGGGCGCCCGCCTGATCGACGGGCGGGCAATAGCCGAA